>NZ_JBJUSG010000157.1:0-7041 GCF_046044395.1 Candidatus Magnetominusculus dajiuhuensis
CATGGGCGGGGGCGAAGATTGACTCTATTCATGTATGTTTCGCTGGAATGACAGACAAGGCAGAACAAAACGAACACCTGAATTTGTCTTTTCGTTCTCTTTTCTTGTCATTCCCGTCTCTTTTTCTGTCATTCCAGCGGAAGCTGGAATCCAGGAAACCATATTTTGGACTGAAGGCATAGGCAAATTTTTCTAATGCGATTGCCTTGGGGCGGCAGTTCAAACCTCACAAACTAATGAAACCAGTGCCGGTTACGGGCTGAAGCCCATTACCACTTCAACTGTCTTTTTATTAATTTGTCGTAGAATTTCCTTGTCAGAAAACACTGCGCGTGGATTTCGTCGTCGTAGTATTTTGTCTCTATCTCAAAGGGTTGTCGGCATTCTCTGGGATTCAGTTTCAGCGAACCCACCGCGAAGGCCCACCAATTTCCCGGATATGTCGCTATGGTTGCCGTGTATAGGTCAACTACCGGAAATGTTCCCTTCAGCTTTTCCTGCATCTCTATCACTATGTCCTTGTGCAGGTGCAACGATTCTGTATGCGTTACGAACATCCCGTTTTCTGTCATCGAGTTTCTCACCGCGTCAAAAAATTCCTTCGTAAACAGCGTCCTCGCAAATCCAATCACGTCCGTAGAATCCACTATCACTATGTCTATGCCAGTGGCGCTCTTTACAAACTCAGCGCCGTCCATTACCTTTATCTCAACACGCGGGTCGTCAACCGACTGCGCCACCTCAGGGAAGAATTGCTTCGATACACGTATAACGCTCTCGTCAATCTCCACAAAATAGACCTTCTCCACCGTCTTGTGCCTTAAGACCTCCCTGACTATGCCGCCATCACCACCACCTATAACAATAACCCTCTTAGGACACGGGTGGGCGTGCATCACCACATGGGTCAACATCTCGTGGTAAAAAAACTCGTCCAGTGCGGTAATCTGCACTATGCCGTCAAGGAGGAGCATCCTGCCAAAGAAACGGTTCTCTATTACCGCTATGTCCTGAAATTTGCTCTTCTCTCTATGCAGTATGCCCTCCACCTCATAAGAGTGCTTTATCGGCGAGAACGGTTCCTCTTCAAGAAATTTAAACATCGCGGCCTCCTTATATTTTTAATAAATATATTGTTAAACTATCAGCGTCTCAGGGATTGAACAGCCGTTAAACTCGGACGCGTACGAAATAGTATACGCCCCGCCAGAGAGGATGAGAACTATATCGCCCACCTCCGGTTCGTGCAGTTGCACGTTTTTATCTATCACGTCAAAGCTGTCACAGCTTGGGCCGGCCAGCGTCCAGCTATCTCTCATGCCGCCAGCGCCGCGCGTCTCGGTTACATATGTATATTTTATCCCGCCTATGCTCTCCATCAGCCCGTTAAACACCCCTACGTCAATATAAAGCCATCTCCCATCAAGCCGCTCCGCCTTTCCCGTTACGCGCGATACCATTATGCCCGCGTCGCCTACGACGGCACGCCCAGGCTCTAAATGGACGGTTATGCCCCCGCCTCCAAGATCCCCGGCATTATAGAAGCGCTCCCTGATGAGCCTGTTGATGTGCCTTTCAATGGCCTCTATGCTTAACACGCTCTTCGTGTATTTAATCGGGTAGCCGCCGCCAATGTTTATGAGGGAGATGATTATGCCAGCGTCCCGCGCCATGTCAGAAAGCAGCCGCGCCTTGTCAAGGGCGATGTTCCAGTTGTAGATGTTATTGCACTGGGAACCGACATGAAAGGTAATCCCCAGTGGATTAAGTCCCTTTTCTTTTGCCCTCGTCAGCAGCGTCAGGGCGTCTTCTATCTCGACGCCGAATTTCTTACTCAGCGGCCACTCGCTCCCTTCGTTGGGTATAGCAAGGCGCACATAGAGATTTGAGCCGGGGGCGTGCTGGGACATTTTTTCTATCTCCGTGAGGGAATCATAGGAAAAATACCTGACGCCGTAGGCATACGCCGCCTTGATAAAGTCAACTGTCTTGACAGGATTGCTTGATATAATCCTCCCGGGGTCAACCCCAAGGGCTGACAGCACGTTGAGTTCCCCAAAGTTGGATATCTCAAAACCCACATCCAACCCCGCTAACAACCTCAGGACCTCAACCGATGGATTTGCCTTAACGGCATAGAAAACCCTGCAACCGGCAATTCCCCTGCCGATTGTGGCAACGTTGCGCCTAATCCTGTCGCCGTCCATGAGCAAAACAGGCGTTTTCAGCTCAACCGTGTCTACATAGTTTAGAACCTTTAGCAAGGTTGACTTCTCGACCAGTTTCGCTGTGGCCGCGTCTATCTTAAACGATTTTACCATTTGCCTCCAGAAAGATGTTATTATAGCAGAACGCGGGCAATTCTTCCCAATTATTATGATTGATAATCGGAGCTGTTCGCATTTGAGCCGTTATGGTTTAAGATAATATCGTCATTTGACGATAAATTAACGTGGGAGCGCGTTAGATTTGGAGCGATTGAAGGGGTCTTCTATCAAGAGGCTGTCTCCTTGGGATGAGCGTTTCGTCCTGAGCAGGTGCTGTGTCCTTCCGGTTTTGATATGGGCGGGGATTGTTGCCGCTTCTCTTGTCTGGAATTTATCTTTGGTAAAACGCCAGACATTCGCCATAGTGGAAGGGCAGGCCCGCGTCATGTTTGAATTAATAGAGACGACGCGCTTGTGGAATTCCCGCCATGGCGGCGTATATGTACCTGTTACAGAGACTACTCCTCCGAATCCATACCTTGATGTGCCGGACAGAGAAATCACAAACAAAGACGGCAAGATATTCACGCTTGTTAACCCTGCCTACATGACTCGCCAGATAGGAGAGTTAGCGAAGGAACGCGGCAGCATGTTACTGCACATCACCAGCCTCAACCTGATAAGGCCGGAAAACGCCCCTGATGAGTGGGAGACAAGGGCGTTGAAGGAATTTGAAAAGACAAAAAGCAGGGAAGTCTTCGATTTGATTGAAACAAATACTGGGGGGGCGTTCAGATATATGTCCGCGCTTTCAATCAACGAATCGTGCCTGCCATGCCACGCCATGCAAGGTTATAAGGCAGGGGACATATGCGGTGGCATCAGCATTACGCTGAAAGCCGAACCTGTAACTAAATCACTTCACGAGCAGTGGAAAGTAATTGCCGCCATGCACATAGCCGTGTTTATAGTTGTAGCCGGGCTGATGCTCTATACCATGTCACGCCGGAGAAAGATTGATGAGATACGGCGCGAATCGGAGGTTACACTGCGCACCATCACCCAGTCGGTAAACGAGGCGATTATATCAACCAACGCCAATGGAGACATTATACTGTGGAACAAGGCGGCAGAGGCAATATTCGGCTATACTGAGAATGAAATACTGGGCAAGAATGTCACTGTCCTGATGCCGGAGCACTATAGGGCCGGGCACACAAGCGGGTTAAACAGATTCCTCGCAGAGGGTAAAGCCAGTGTCATTGGAAAACTTTTGGAACTGCACGGTTTAAGAAAGAACACCACCCAGTTTCCTGTTGAGGTATTGATATCAAACTGGACGACAAAGGATGGGACATTCTTCACGGGCATTATAAGAGACATCACTAATCGTAAAAAGTTGGAGGCGGATGTCATTGATAAGAAGAGACAGCTTGAGACCATTGCCCATGACCTTGAGATAAGGGTTGCCGATGGTATTAAAAGACACAAAAAACAGGAACAGCTAATCATTCAGCAGTCAAAAATGGCGGCGATGGGCGAGATGATAGGCGCAATCGCGCACCAGTGGAGGCAGCCGTTAAACGCGGTCGGGGTCTTAATCCAGGACCTGCAGGACGCCCAGGGCTTTGGGGAACTTGACAAGGCCTACATGGACGAATCGGTTCAAAAGGCGATGGAACAGATTCAATTCATGTCAAAGACTATTGATGACTTCAGGACGTTTTTCAGACCGTCAAAAGAGAAACTACCATTTAATCTAAAGCTGTCCTTTGACGAGATATGGTCAATAATCTCCGCGCAGTTAAAAAACCACTTCATAGATTATAAGGTAGTATGCGGCCACGAGGCTGGCAGTGATGTACCGTGTGAAGGGATGACGGTACTTGGGTACCCGAATGAATTTAAACATGTTATTATCAACATAATAAATAACGCCAAAGACGCAATTTTAGAACGTATAGAAAGAGGGGAATTGGCCGTTGACGCCGGGGAAATCATAATGGATGTCTCTAAGAATGACAGCGTGATAATAATAAAAATAATAGACAACGGCGGAGGTATCCCCCCTAAGATAAAAGAGAAGATATTTGAGCCTTATTTTTCGACAAAAGGAGACGCAAAAGGAACGGGAATCGGGCTATACATGTCAAAGATTATAATAGAACACAATATGGATGGAAGGCTCTACTGCCAAAATATAGAAAACGGCACAATGTTTGTTATAGAACTGACTAAGTGAGCGGCAAAAGGAGAACCATAAACGGCGCAGTTTTATTTATTCACTTAATAGTTTAGATTTGTTATAGTATATCAGTCCCCCATGCTTGTCGGGGAGCGTCATTAAAGGCGGAGGCGTGACGATTACCAATAGTATATATATATTATCTATCGGGATGCAGGTGTTGGTAGGGCTTTACGCCCTGTCCCTGATTCGCCTGACAGGCCGAAAGACGGCGTGGATATTAATCTCTGCCGCAATGCTTCTGATGGCCGGCCGCCGTGTAGTGTTGTTTTATTGCGTCTTATCCACTGGCGCACATATTAGCCTTGATGTTTCGGAGTTAATTGCCTTTGCTGTCTCCTGCCTTATGCTGCTGGGTGTTCATTTTATAAAGCAATATTTTCTTGCGATTAACGCAGATGATGCTAAGCGCAAACAGGCGGAGACTGCGTTGCTTGCGAACGAGGCGCGCTATCGGTCTTATACCGGCTTGACGGAGCAAATTGGATGGATTTGGATTACTAATGCCGAAGGATCTGTTGAAGAGGACATACCTTCATTGAGGAGATTTAACGGTCAGACATATGAAGAGGCCAAAGGGTTTGGATGGATAAATGCACTTCATCCTGATGACGTTGAGCGTACAGCGCAGGCATGGAATAAGGCTGTGGCCTCAAAAAGCTTCTATGAGACCGAATACCGCATGCGCAGGCATGACGGAGTTTATAGGGACTTCATGGCACGCGGTTTCCCTCAGCTTAGAGAAGACGGAAGTATTCAGGAATGGGTCGGGACTTGTATAGACATCACCGAACGCATGCAGGCGGAACAAGAGCTCCGTTTAGTTAAGCAGCGCCTTGAATTAGCGACCAGGTCAGCTAATCTTGGGATATGGGACTGGGACGTTACCAATAACATAATGACATGGGATGACCAGATGCTTGACCTCTATGGTCTTACATGGGAAACATTTCCGGGGGGTGTGGAGGCATGGCAGAATGGCCTGCACCCTGATGAACGCGACAAGGTCATTGAAGAGTGCGGTGCTGTTCTAAGAGGCGAGAAGGAGTGGGATACGGAATTTCGGGTGCTGCAGCCCAACGGGACAGTAAAGCACATAAAGGCCAATGGCATGGTGATTCGCAATTCTGAGGGAGCCCCTATCCGTATGCTTGGAACAAACTATGATATTACCGGGCGCAAGCTTAGAGAGCAACAGGAGCGGTACCGCAGCCATACCATGCTAACCACACTTATTGACAATGTGCCGGATCTCGCCTGGATCAAGGATAAGGAAGGCCGGTTTATTATGGCCAATGAGGCATTAAGTCTGGCCTTTAAGATACCTGTCAATGAAGTGATTGGGAGAACAGATTTCGATATCATGCCCAGGGAGTTGGCCGAGAAATATCGCACTGACGACCAATTCATTATGGCGGACGGTCTGAGAAGGTGTATAGAAGAGCCGGTCATAGATGCGGAGGGACGAACGCATATCGTAGAGACCATCAAGACGCCGATGAAGAATGACAATGGTGTGGTCATCGGCACGGTAGGCATCGCCCACGACATAACCGAACGCAAACAGCTTGAAGATGAGTTGGAACAATTAAATACAAATCTTGAAGAGATGGTAATATCTGAAATGCAAAAAAGACGAGCTCAGGAGCAACTGCTTGTCCAACAATCTAAGATGGCCGCAATGGGCGAAATGATTGCTATAATCGCACACCAATGGAGGCAGCCTCTGAATGCCATAGCCTTAACCGTACAGGATATGAAAGAGGCTTATAACTACGGGGAGCTTAACGAGGAGTATATAAATAATTCCGTCAATACAACGATGGAACAACTAAACTTTATGTCAAAAACAATAGATGATTTCAGAAACTTTTTCAAACCGTCAAAGGAAAGGATACGCTTCGATGTAAAAACCGCCATAGAAGAGCTGCTCTCAATGTTTGGACAAATATTTAAGAAAAACGATGTGGATATTTCTATAAAAAGCCAGCAAGATACACTGCTATCCACAGAGGGTTACCCCAATGAGTTTAAACAGGTGATGCTCAACCTCCTGAATAACGCCAGAGACGCTATTACTTCAAAAAGAGAAACGGACAATACAATTCGGGGGCTGATAGAAATAACAATCGGCAACAATGAAGAAAGAGATAAGGTAATAATTTCGATAAAAGACAACGGTGGTGGAATTCCCGATGATGTAATAGGGAAAGTCTTTGAACCCTATTTCACAACTAAAGGAGCTGAGGGCACAGGGATTGGGCTTTACATGTCAAAGACTATAATTGAGACGAATATGGGCGGAAAGCTCTACTGCGAGAATATCGGAAACGGCGCAATGTTTGTCATAGAACTAAGTGAGCAGCACAACTAAACGAGCAGCACATTGAGAGTTAACCGCGTTATTCCATTTCTGGATCATACGTATAATAATATATTTTATCTCACTTTACGACAAAAAATTGTCACCACCTTTCTTGTCTTGTCGTCATTCCGGCTTGTCTGGAATCTTATTCGGCTTGAGGATGTGCAGAGACAGATTCCGGACAACAGACTGTGTCACAATAGTAAAGCAGCCCCCCCCCCTTT
>NZ_JBJUSG010000158.1:0-6953 GCF_046044395.1 Candidatus Magnetominusculus dajiuhuensis
ATTCGTTGTCCTTATATATATGTCCAAAATTCGCATGAATGCCCTCTAAAGCCAGTAAATACGCCGGTTTCCTATTCGCATGGATTTCCTGAATGGCTGCTTTCAACAAAAAACGCTACTAAATTGTATCTACACGACATTATTGTAGCCTTTAAATTGGTAACTGAGCCAGTAAATCGTTGATATTACAATATATATTATTTTGACATGGGGTAAATGGGTACAAGATGATATTCCAGCCCTGTGCATAACCTGCATTTGTAACCTCCTGCCGTCCTTTGATCATACCGCGTTTGCCCTGCCCTACCCTCGAAAAATCCAGCGCCTGAAAAATAATTTCACTATCGCACGGTTTTATAAAAAAAACTATTTACAGGAATGCTTCAAATGTTTATACTACTGGAGCAGTTAAACAGCGTGAGTAACTCGTTGATGCGCGTCGGGCTTGTCGGGGCGCGTGTTGCTTGTTAGGCCGCGCGTAACTTAATTAAACGAGTATAACTTTTTAGAGGAAAAATCAAATGAAAACGAACCGATTAAGACGATTAATATCTATGTTGTTGACATTTACGCTTGCACTTTCGTTCATATTGACTATGAACTATCCGGCTTATGTCCTGGCCGAACCGGCACCCTCAACCAACGTAAAACCAACGTCGCAGCCACCTTCACCAGCCGCATCCCCCGCGCCCTCCACCGAACCTCTCGTTATCTCCATTGAGGTCAGGGGCATTAAGCGAATCGAAGAAGGGGCTATAAAGTCCAAGCTCACTCAAAAAACCAATCAACCCCTCTCACAGGACAAGATATCCGAGGACGTCAAGGCCGTTTACAAACTTGGATATTTCGACGACGTCAAGGTTGAAACAGAGTTTTTCGAAGGCGGACTCAAGGTCGTTTATATTGTCAAGGAAAAACCTACTATAACCAAGATAACCTTCTACGGCAACGACGAACTTGACGAGAAAAAGCTCAAGGAAAAAATCACCGTCACGGCTGGCTCTATCTCGGACAACACCCTGATTCAGGACAATGTCAAAAAGATGAAGGACTACTATGACAGCGAAGGCTATTATCAGTCGGAGATTTATCCAATCCTCAACTTCGTCAGAGACGGCGAGGTCACTCTGACATTCCAGATTAAAGAGGGGCCTAAGCTCAAGATTCGCAAGGTCGAGATAACCGGAAACGAACACCTGACCACAAAGCAGATTAAAAAGGTGCTGAATACCTCCAGGTGGTGGATACTCTCATTTTTCGACGGCACAGGTTTCGTAAAAAAGGACGCCCTTGACGAGGACATCTCAAATATCCAAAACCTCTACATGGACCATGGCTATTTAAATGTCAAAATTGCCGAGCCAAAGGTGGAAGTCAACGAAAATGGCCTGACCGTGCGATTCGATATCAGCGAGGGCCAGCCGTATAACCTCGAGTCTGTTAAACTGACTGGCAATACCGCCTTCGACAATGATAATCTCTCGAAACTTGTCCTTATGAAGCCGGGAAGCCTCTTCAACAAATCTGAGCTGACCAAGTCCATTGCCGCCATCACCGACTACTACACGGAAAGGGGCTATGCAACGGCGGCGGTAACCCCAGGCGTGTTCCCAAACGAGACCTCCCTTACCGTAAAGGTTGACCTGAGAATCGAAGAGGGCAAGGTATATAAAATCGGTACTATAGAATTTTCCGACAACACAAAAACCCGCGACAAGGTACTAAGGCGCGAGATGACAATAAATGAAGGAGACACGTTTGACAGCAAAAAAATAAAGCGCAGCTACCAAAACATCAAAAACCTCGACTTCTTCGACAATGTTGATGTAGCTCCAAAACCGCAGCCCGACTCCGACATAGTGGATGTTGATGTGAAGGTAAAGGAGAAGATGACGGGCTTTATAAGCGTAGGCGGTGGCTACAGCTCGGTTGACCATGTGATAGGAATGGTTCAGTTGACCCAGACAAACCTCTTTGGCACGGGAGACTACGCCAAGATAGCCACAGAGTTCGGCGGGTCTTCCCTCTATGAGTTTACGTATAAAAAACCGTGGTTTCTGGATAAACCATACACGTTAAGCGGCAGTATTTACAGGCTGGACAAGGCGTACATTGATTACAGCCGTAAGGCAACCGGCGTGGTCATAGGCATAAGCAAGAGATTCTGGGAATATTGGGAGACAGGCGTTGCCTACCGTTTCGAGGCGGTGGACATACACGATGTGCAAAACACGGCATCGCAACTGATAATAGACCAGCAGGGATACTCAACAACGGGCAGCATTACGCCGTCCATATCGCGCGACACCAGAGACAGCTACATAGACCCCACGGTCGGCTCAAGAAACAGCGCGTATTTTACCTTCGCAGGTGCATTGGGCTCCAATCATTTCATAAAAACCGGCATTGAGTCCCTATGGTTCTTTCCGTTTATCGGCTCAACAACATACTCAATCAGGGGGAGGTACGGCTATGCGTCCGGTTATGGCGGCAACCCGCTGCCGTTATATGAAAGATTCTATGTAGGTGGTATAACTACATTGAGGGGTGTTGGTTTTGGTGAGGCCGGGCCGCAGGACTCTGACGGCACGTACATCGGAGGAACCAGCCAGTTATTGGTGAATAACGAAATTATATTCCCCATATTCCCTGAGATAAAATTAAAAGGCGTGTATTTCGTGGATGTTGGGTCATCCTTTGGAAATGGCGTAACGTTGACCGATGTCAAGTACACAACGGGTGCCGGTGTACGGTGGATATCTCCATTTGGCCCGATACGCCTTGAGTACGGCGTTAACCTCAGAAGGACAAGCGGGGAGCCTATGGGTAGATTTGAGTTTTCTTTCGGGAGTTTCTTTTAACCCGGGGGTTTTCTTAAATTGCTAAAAATGGATTAAATAGGGTATCATAGCTGAGGAGTGTCCTGTGGTGGATACTGAAAAATACTTAGGAGGAAAGATGAAGAAAGTTTCGATGGTGTTAGTGATGGTCGTTGCGCTTATATTTGCTGCCTCGGCGGCGAAGGCTGCTCCGCAGAATGTAAAAATTGGTTTCGTGGATATACAAAAGGTGATAAACGAATCCGAGCCAGGCAAAAAGGCAAAAGAGGCGTTAGAGGTCCAGATAAAGGGCCACCAGACTAAGATTGAGGAAAAGGAAAAGGCAATTGACGCTATGAAGGCCGATTTAGACAAAAAAGGCTCTGCCCTTTCCGAAGATGCGAAGAAGAAAAAACAGGACGAAATGCAGACCATGGTCAGAGATTTGAAGAGAATGGCGGCTGAGGCTCAGGAAGAGGTAAGGAAAAAAGAGGCCGATCTCACAAAAGATGTCTTCACCGATATCAGGGGATTAATTCGCCAGATTGGAAAGGATGATGGATATACGGCGATATTGGAAAGCAGCGCTGTCCTCTATTCCATGGAAAATGTTGACCTGACAGATACGATTGTAAAGAAACTAAACAATCTGAAGAAAAAATAGTCTGCCGTATGAAGCTCATTGAGATATCCGATATGTTGGGTGGCCGCGTAACAAGCGGCCACGACATAAATATCGAGGGGGCATGCGGCGTCAACGACGTCAAAGATGGCCAAATCACATATCTCACAGACCGGAGGCTTGCCGATAAGTTAGCAAACTCACAGGCAAGCGCCGTGCTGGTCAAGCGCGAACAACAGGATATTGTAATCCCACAGGTCATTGTTGGCAATCCCTCTCTTGCTTTTTCAAAACTCCTGAGGATGTTTTATGTAAAGCAATACACTGCGTTGGGCGTCATGGACGGCGCTCATATTGCTGAAGGGGTAACACTCGGCAAGGACGTGACCATATACCTTGGGGCATGTATCCGTCCCGGCGCTGTAATAGGAGATAAAACTACCGTCTATCCCGGCGTCTATATAGGTGATAACACGGTTATAGGGCAGGAGTGTGTGATTTATCCTAACGTAACCATACGCGAGGACTTAACAATAGGCAGCCGGGTTATAATCCAACCCGGGGCGATAATAGGTTCAGACGGTTTCGGTTATGAAATGGACGGCGGGCGGCACATAAAAATCCCTCAGGTAGGTACCGTCATAATAGAAGACGACGTAGAAATCGGCGCAAACACAACCATAGACAGGGCATCCACGGGTGCTACGGTAATAGGGGCTGGCACTAAAATAGACAACCTCGTCCAGATAGCGCATAACGTAAAGATTGGCAAACACTCAATCATCATTGCCCAGTCGGCCATTGCCGGCAGTTCCTCGCTTGGCGACTATGTCGTACTTGCCGGGCAGGTCGGCGTTTCTGACCATGTGGATATTGAATCAGGCGTAAGGGTGGGTGCCCAGTCCGGCGTGATGGATAATCTCAAGGCTGGTTCCTACATGGGTTCACCCTCCCTCCCCCATTTACAGCACAAAAGGTCGTTTATACTATTCTCAAAACTGCCTGAGCTAAACGAAAGGATAAACACTTTAGAGAGGCAATTGGCCGGGTTAAGCAAAGACACAACAATCAAACACTAACATGGGGGTCCCGTTTATCATGACGGGTTTAAAAATACACGTCGGATGAAATACGAGGAGGACATAACAGTATGATAAACATTATGGAGATACTAAAGACACTGCCGCATAGATACCCCTTTTTGATGGTAGATAAGGTCACCGAACTGGTGCCCGGAGAAAGCGCCGTCGGGATAAAAAACGTAACGATAAACGAACCTTTTTTCCAGGGCCACTTCCCCGGCAATCCCGTAATGCCGGGTGTGTTAATCGTTGAGGCACTGGCACAGGTCTCAGGCGTGCTGGCCTTTAAGTCAGGGGTAGAAGGTAATACGGTGTATTTTATGAGTATAGAAAAGGCCAAGTTTAGAAAACCCGTGCTACCAGGTGACTGCCTGCAACTCATCATAAAAACCATCCAAAAACGCGGCAAGGTTTGGAGATTTTCCGGCAGGGCAACAGTGGACGACAACACAGTGGCAGAGGCCGAGTTCACGGCAATGATAACCGATGTAAAAGACCTCGTCGCCGGGGAGGTCAAATAACTATGCAGATACACCCAACAGCCATCGTCGGCTCAGATACAGAAATCGCCGAAGAGGCAGTCATAGGTCCTTTTTGCATAGTAGGCAATGCCGTTAAAATAGCTAAAGGCACTCGCTTAATCTCAAATATCGTGATTGACGACAACACGGAAATAGGTGCTAACTGCACCATACACCCCTTTGCCGGAATTGGATTCCCGCCACAGGATTTAAAATACGATGGTAGGAAAACCGGCGTCAGGATAGGCAGCGATACAATAATCAGAGAATACTCCACAGTCCACAGGGCGTCAGTAGGCGGTGATGGCCTGACAGAAATAGGCAGCAACTGCTTCATCATGGCATACGTCCACATTGCCCACGACTGTAAGGTCGGCAATCACGTGGTAATGGCAAACGCTGCCACGCTGGCCGGACATGTCATCGTTGAGGAACACGCGGTAATAGGCGGCATCGTAGCGGTACACCAGTTTACAAGAATAGGCGCTTACTCAATGGTCGGCGGCTTTAGCGGTATCGGGCAGGATGTCCCGCCGTATACAATTGCCTCTGGTGCCAGGGCAAAACTCTACGGCCTCAACAGCATCGGGTTAAAACGAAAGGGTTTCACTGACGAGCAGATTCAAAACCTGAAAAAGGCATATAAAATCCTCTTCCGCGACAAACACACATTAAAAGAGGCTATCAAACAAGTCGAACATGAACTGGACATGACCGATGAGATAAAGGTGCTTATTGAGTTCATATCTAACAACAAAAGGGGTATATGCCGCAAGACATGACCAAGACCATCGGATTAATCGCCGGCATGGGCTATCTGCCTATGGCGGTTGCCGACGAGGCACGCCGACAGGGCTACCGGGTCTTTGCGGTTGGCCTTGAGCCGGTCGTCAACGAGGCCCTCAGGGACTATGTTGATGAGTTTACCACTGTAAATGTGGCCAAACTCGGCGCACTGATAAAGACGCTGAAAGGGGCTGGCCTGACTGAGGCCGTTATGGCGGGAAAGGTGCCCAAATCCCTTCTGTATAAAAACATGGCAATGCCGGATATGAGGACAGTGTCGTTCATGTTGAAGTTAAAAAACCACAACGACGACTCCATTCTCAATGCCCTCGTGGAGGAGTTTGCCTCAGAAGGCATAACCATGCTCAACATAACCGACTTCACATCGGGCATGATTACCCCTGCCGGACTTCTGACAAAAAAAGGGTTATCAAAGGAAGAGCAAAAGGACATTGATTTTGGTTTTCCCCTCGCAAAGGAAATGGGACGGCTTGACATCGGGCAAACCATAGTGGTAAAGGGACGCGCGGTCATGGCGGTCGAGGCAATTGAGGGCACTGATATGGCCATCCTAAGAGGCGGTGAACTGGCAGTGTCGGGCGCGGTTGTTATAAAGACCAGCAAACCGGCCCAGGACAAGCGCTTTGACTATCCCGCCGTCGGGCTTGACACGATAGCCGCAATGAAGACAGTAAAGGCCAGGGTGCTGGGCCTTGAGGCAGACAACACACTGATAGTCCAAAAGGACGCGGTTATTAAAGATGCCCAGGCTGCCGGAATCTCCATAATAGGTGTGAAATATTAAATTCTGTCAAATGCCTATGAAATTAACTATGGTGGAGGGTTCTCTGGATTCCTGCGGAAGCAGGAATATAGTTTTCTCACGGTAAATTTGTTCTGACGAATAAAACAAGTTTTCATTGGAAGTTGCAATGATTTCTGGACTGTCCTTTTCTTAGTCCGTCATTCCGTCCTAATTTTGTCATTCCGGCTTGTCTAGAATCTGTCCTTATATCTCAGAATAGGAAAAATCATCATGAAACAACCATTTAAGGGACGATTCTGGACAGTAAGCGTCTAAATAACTACACCCGCTGGGTTACCGGCAAGAGTACCCCCTATC
>NZ_JBJUSG010000159.1:0-6941 GCF_046044395.1 Candidatus Magnetominusculus dajiuhuensis
GCCCTCCTGCTTTTTTTGTTAACCTTACAGGTGATATTTTATATCATCTGCTACACTTAAAGCACGGGGGCTTTTAACTCTTTTCGCTTCTCTATGTCGGTTATAGGGGCAATTCAAGCCCTTTTCAAACGCGGGCAAAATATAGTAAACTTACGCTGACTTATGGAAACTAAGCCTTCTGATGGCACTTTATACTACCTCGGCGAGAGGTGTTTTTTAAAGCGTTTAGAGACCCCGTGTGTCTATGATGCCGGTAAAGACGAACTCTATGAGCTTGACAGCGCGGCCTTTGATTTCTTAAAACAGGCTGGTTGCCGGGGTGTCAGCGCCCGGGATGGCGACAGCGCTTTTGTCTCCTACTGCGTCGAAGAGGGGCTTATTACAACTACGCCTGTCCTGGTGGCGCGGCCCCCTGACAATCAATCCCCCATACCCTCACTAAGATATCTTGAGCTGCAATTGACCGCCTCGTGTAATCTGAAATGTCGGCATTGTTTCGTCGGGGATAGCCGTGCGGTACACCTGCCGCTGGATACTGTTGTGCGGGTTTTAAAAGACTTTGAGGCCATGCAGGGGCTGAGGCTGCTATTGACAGGCGGCGAACCCCTGATGTATCCCGATTTTGCCGGACTTAACAAGAGGCTTCCAGAGTTTGCCCTGAGAAAAATCCTCCTCACAAACGGTGTACTGCTCACTGATGAGCTGTTAAAATCCCTGAACGTGGACGAGATACAGATAAGCATAGATGGACTTGCCGCGGGCCACGACGCCGTTCGCGGTGAGGGCCGGTACAATAAGGCAATTCATGCCGTAAAACGGGCGCAGGAGGCGGGATTCGATGTGTCTGTGGCCACAACGATACATTCAGAAAATATGGGAGAGTTCGCCGCGATGGAAAAGATGTTCACCAATATGAACATAAAGGACTGGACGGTGGATGTGCCGGTGCCAAAGGGCAGCCTGCTGAGAAACAAATACCTGTGTCTGCCGCCTGATACGGCTGGTAAACTTTTATCATATGGTTTTTCCCATGGTGGCGGCATTCATGGCGGTAGCGATGAGGGGGGATGGGCCTGCGGGGCACATCTGATGTCCATATCCGCAGACGGAGTCGCCTCTAAATGCCTGTACTACGCCGACACACCTGCGGGTGTGGCAGAGGACGGCCTTCAACAGTGCTGGGGCCGGATTGAGCCGCTGCCCCTCAGCAAACTTAAGTGTGACTGCGCGGAGATAGAGACATGCAGGGGTGGTTGCAGATACAGGGCGGCAGCCCTTGGCGACCCATTTGGGAAAGATTTATTTAAATGCCACTCCATTTTATATTGACATCTATGTTATAATTTCAGATAGGGCAAGTGTAAAGCCGTAGGGGTGAGTGGTTGACACCCTGTGAGAGATTAAAACATAACAGGAGGTGGAAATATGACCATAAGGAAACTGACGAGGAAGGCAGCTTTGACGTGTAAGTGTAAGGGTTCATGTTAAGAGGAATCCGGTTGAGGGGGGTTAAGTGCCCCCCTTTCACCATGAACGGCAAGATGAGTGCGATGAAAGTCTTTTTTGTAATAACGGCCTACTGTATATTAGCCGCGATGGTTGTTGTGCAGTCGGGGTGTGCCTTTGGGGCAAAGGGCAGCCAGGCTGAGACGCGGGCGAATGTGGCACCTGCTTCGCTGGCCGAGCCGGTTGCCCACACTGCAATGGCAACCGATAACCAAACCATGGCAGAGGCCGCAAAGGCCGCTGCGGCGAAACCCGAAGCAAACCACGACACGAAACCAAAAATAAAAACCAAAACAAAACCAGAGACAAAGGAATCCCGGCAGGTTGCCGGTGAGGGGAAAAAACCGCCCACACCTAAGGCGGCAGATGCGGATGCCAAAGATTCTGAGTACCACTTTATGCTTGGAGCCATCGCTGAGGTTGACGCCGATTGGGATAAGGCCATGAAGGAGTACCGGCTGGCATTAAGGGATGACCCGAATTCTCCATATTTAAGATTACAGATTGCCCAAATCTATGTCAGGCAGGGCAAGATAGAGGAAGCTGTAAAAAGTGCCGCTGAGATTGTCAAAGGAAATCCTGAGTATGTGCTGGCGCTAAAACTCCTTGGCGAACTCTATAACTCACAGAAAAGAATCAGGGAAGCCGTAGAGATATACGAAAAGGTCATACGCCTGGCACCCACTGACATGTCTGCGTTCGTATTTTTAGGCGCCATGTATTTATCTCAAAAGGACTATACTAACGCGCTGAGGGTGTTAAACATATATGTCAATAGTGACGATGGCAACACCATGGGGAACTACTACATAGGGGTTATATATCTTGAAATGGGAGATACAGAAAACGCCGAAAAACATATAATGAAGGCGATACAGGTTGATCCATCGCTGGACAACGCCTATGTATATATGGGGATAATAGAGGAAAAGAAGAAAAACCTTGACAAGGCGGCACAGTTCTATAAAAGTGCCATTGAGATAAACCCGCAAAACGTAAAGGCGCGCGATATGCTCTCCCGTGTCTATATACAGGACAAGGACTTCGGCAAGGCGATCAAGGAACTCAGGGAGCTGAGCAAGGAAATTCCTGAAAATCTTGAGATACATTTCAAAATTGGGCAATTATATCTTGACGCGGATGACTACAATAAGGCCATTGAGGAGTTTATGATAGTCAAATCCACAGTGCCCGGCAACATCATGTCAAGATACTACCTGTCCTTATGTTACGAGGCCATGAAGAAATATCCTGAGGCCATTGAGGAGTTAAAGCAGATAATCAACATAGACCCTGGGAACACAAAGGCATTTTTGAGGTTGGGTTATATAAATAACGAATTAAAGGATTACAGCGCGGCTGCAAAGTATTATGAAGAAATATTGAGTTATGACAGCAGCAAGCCTGATTTTTTCAGATATCCTGCAATTACGTATTTAAGCGCGGGCGATTATGGCAGGGCAAAAGAGGTGTTGAAACGTGGAATAGCCAAATTTCCTGAAAGCGACGAGCTCCTGTTAGACCTTGCTGTTGTATGTGAAAAGGAGAATAATTTTGACGAAATGGTTGCGGTATTAAAAAAGGCCATAGCGATAAATCCAAAGAACTCCGAGACGTTGAACTACCTTGGGTATTCGTATGCGGAGAAAGGGATAAATCTGGACGAAGCCAACGATCTTGTCAAGCGGGCGTTGGAGCTTAAACCTGACAGCGGTGCCTTCATAGACAGCCTGGGGTGGGTGTATTTTAAGAAGGGTTTATACAACGAGGCGTTAAAGGAAGTAGAAAGGGCAGTTGTTTTGATGAAGGATGATGCTGTGATATATGAGCACCTTGGCGATATATACATCAAGCTGAACATGCCGGACAAGGCAGTGCAGGCATGGCAGAAGTCAATAAAGTTTTTTAAAGACGAGCGCGGTCTGAAGGAACGGGTTGAGGAGAAAATAAATAAAACCAGGCGGTGAGTCCCCATTGATTACCTTGTCAGCCCCGGCAAAAATAAACTGGTTTCTGCGCGTGACAGGAAAGAGGGCAGACGGGTATCACGAAATCTACTCGGCAATGCAGGCTGTATCGTTGTATGACACACTTATTATTGAGCCTTCAGACACACTTGAACTGATATCTGATATACCCATACCAGTAACTGAAAACCTCGTCTACAAGGCGGCGGCGGCCTTTTTTGCCCGTAAGGAGTTAAATGCCCGGACTAGTCGCGCACGAATCACATTAAAGAAGGAAATTCCGGCTGAGGCGGGTCTTGGTGGCGGCAGTTCAGACGCCGCGCATACGTTAATTGGCCTGAACAGGCTGTTTGGCAATATTTTTACAATAACTGGCTTGTCTTCTATTGCCGCCCAAATCGGCTCTGACGTACCATTTTTCATTCACGGCGGTTTTGCCTTTGCGGAGGGCAGAGGCGAGATAGTAGTACCTCACGAGGTGAATTCCACCATCAATCTTTTACTCGTAAAGCCGTCATTTTCAATATCCACGGCGTGGGCATACAGACAATTCGATGGCAGGGTCTTTAATCCCATCTCGTCCCGCACGGAGCTAAGAGATGGTCTTACAGCAGCCTTAGAGTCATACAATTTTGAGCGCATACGCGCCCTTATGAAAAACGACATAGAGGACATATTAAAAGATAAATTTCCAAAAATCCATGAAATAGAAAACGCCTTATTAAAAGAAGACGCGGTGGCGGCCATGTTAAGCGGCAGTGGCAGCGCGGTCTTCGGGGTATTTAAAGACGTAGATGCAAGAGACAAGGCAAATGCGGCTTTAGCCGCTATTTATCCTGATTGCTTGTTAAAGAAAGCCACAACTATAAGCGGCATTAGTCATACAAGTCATGATTTCGTCCTACAAAGATGATATGGAAGATATTCAAGTCTCTAATGCCAGCCATGCGGCCAGAATCAGAAAATCTAAAGACCGTAACCTTTTCAACCTCTTCTGTAATTGATGAGGGTAATGTTGATTTCAGAGACTTGACAGAGATTCGTTCATATCCAAGGCCATCTTTTGGTTTATTACTAATTTCTTCCCACGTCAGTTGGGAGAGATTTAGCAGAGTATCTGCAAAAGATGATTTTTCCTTTTTTTCACATCTACTTAGACAGAACTTAGCTCCCTTCTTCATATGGTGAAATGAGAAGAGTGGTTTGCTATTGTTATTGTAATCAATACCCTCCGTATCCTTGACCTCAAAACGGCTGCCCTTCCTGTAAGGGATTATTATGGTCTTAGGATTAGGCATAGACCAGATATTTTTTCAAATGTTTGGTCATTTCATCGTGAGAGATAATCGTTTTTGCGCCTTTATCATAAGCATTTTTCCAACATATGTCGCTTTGAGAGAGTTCTTTGAGACGCAGTGCGGAGTACTGGCCGAACACTTCATATATTTCATTGAGAAATTCACAATCTTGTCTGTTAATTTTATTATGGTCGAAATCAGTTGGAGCGGGAATTCCTCCGGCACCGTAGTTCTTATGCTTGTGATAAAGGTCAGGGACAACAGGCCCATATGTCCATGCCTCAATATTTTCACTAAAGAGTGGCTGCCCGTTGGTAATAAGATATAATCCCTGAGCGTAATACATCAGTTTCTGAAGCTTAAGATTTGATAGCAACTCCTCATCGTCTTCTGCCTTAGAAAGAAAATAATCGGCTATATCAAAACATGTGTACATCATAAACCTCCCTTTCACTTACATGGACACGGTGAAAGCTGCAAAACCGACAACACAATACTCTATACGAGGGAGGCACAGCCTGCGCCTCCCTCGTATAGTTGTCCTATTTCTTACCCGTGATTGTTACATATGAATAGGCGCTTCCACGATAGACGAGCAACAGAATATCTTCCTCTGCCTTGATGGCGGAGACGATGGAATCATATTCTCTCACATTATTGACGCGCTTTCTATTGACTTCCTGAATGATGTCGCTTTGCTTGAGAACATTAAAGGCGGCACTGTCGTCGGCGATATTTGTGACGATAACGCCGGAGACTTTTGAGGGAAAGTTAAAGCGCTCCCTAATAGACGCTGTTAAGTCCTGTACGCTTACTCCCTTGAGTCTGTTTGAGAATTCTGTTGACGATGGAGTCTCAGCCGCCGCTTGTTTAATATCGGGGAGTTCTCCTACTTTTACTTTAAACGCGACTTCTTTCCCATCTCTGATAACTTTGAGATCAAGAGTCGCGCCGGGGGGGGTATTGGCAACGAGATTTCGCAGTTGCCTCGTGTTGGAGGCGTCTTTGCCGTCAAAGGATACGATGAGGTCACCGCGTTTTATGCCGGCCTTTTCGGCAGGGCCGCCTTCGACTATATCTGCAATCAGGACGCCATCTTTCTCTTTAAGTCCGAAGGATTTGGCTAGTTCGGGGGTCAGTGGTTGAATATTTACGCCCAGCCAGCCGCGAATTACCTTGCCGGATTTAATGAGTTTGTCCATTACACTTTTGACCATGCTGCTTGGGATGGCAAAGCCTATGCCCTGATAACCGCCGCTGGTGGAAAAGATAGCGGTATTAATCCCTGCCAGTTCACCGTTTGCGTTGACGAGGGCACCGCCTGAGTTTCCGGGATTAATTGGGGCGTCAATTTGAATAAAATCTTCGTAGTCAGCAATACCGACCTCTGACCTTCCCACGGCGCTGACGATGCCCATAGTGACGGTCTGGTTGAGGCCGAAGGGGTTGCCGACCGCTATGACTATCTCACCAACTCTCATCTTACCTGAGTCACCCATTTTGATGACCGGCAACCCATGTGCTTCAATCTTTATAACCGCCACATCAGTCTTTGGGTCAGCCCCGATTATTTTGCCCTTATACTCGGTCTTATCCGCAAGAATAACCTTTATCTCGTCCACATCTTTGACGACATGGCTGTTGGTGACGATATAGCCGTCTTCTTTTATGATAACACCTGAGCCGAGTGCCCTGGACTCATATTTTTTTGGCATGTGAAACGGGGATTCGTCGCCGAAGAATTTCTTGAACATAGGGTCATCAAAGAAACGCCCCATCTGGTTATCCTTCGTATCTACTGTTTTTTGGGTGGAGATATTGACCACCGATGGTTTGACCACATCAGCGACTTCGGCCATTGCGTTACTTAGTTGTACAAGTACATCCCTGCTTTGGGGCGAGACTTCTTTAGCCTGAGCCGACGACTGGTTTTGTATGTTAAAGTTTGACGCGATAACAAGCCCGGCTATCAGCCCGCACACGATAAGCATTACCCCGACAATAGTCTTTTTACCGTTGAACATAACTCTGAATCCTCCTTTTTATTGAACGGCATCTCCAATTGGCATATATAATCACATATAATGGGCCGTCAAGTCAATAGTTGCTATACAAAATGTCGTACCAAAGTAGAAATGTCCTATTCTTACCAAAATAGAAATGTCCTATT
>NZ_JBJUSG010000160.1:0-6927 GCF_046044395.1 Candidatus Magnetominusculus dajiuhuensis
AGGGATGCCCTCGCAGGGAAATCAACGGGTGTAGTTATTTAGACGCTTACGTTTGTTGGTTCGTCCGCGGTCGTCAGCCTAGCGAAGCTGGGTTGCGTGTCCTGCGTCGGTCATCTTACGTGCGCGTGTCCTGAGTTCTCCGAGGTCGTCAGTCTAGCGAAGCTGGGTGGTGATTGTCCTATGATTCATTACACAATAAAATATTAAAATACGACTATCAAATTTTAAGGAGGCTGACGATGTACGAAAAACATCCACTGAAGAAGTCGAAGCACATAGGATCGCTTTGGAAGGGCGATAAAGGATTAACCGGAGATCTGGATCTATGGCCGCTTGGCCAATACCGAATCGGTGTATTTGAAAACACCCACAAGAAAAGCGACTCAGAGCCGGACTATCGAATAGTCGTTCTACCTGAAAAAGATACGAGTCCGTTTTAAACTCTATCGAGTATGGGGGCAGACGGGAGGCGGGCGGGGGGGATTAGAAACAAAGACAAAGGTGATAAGGCATTTATTACCCCGCCCCGCGGCTTTGGCTTCGCGTCGCCGCTCCCACCCCCACGGCGTCGGGGAGATACTGTAGGAGTGCTCCGGCCTTTGGCCTCCGCAGTTTCTCTACTCCGCCGCCTACCTAACGCCATTATTCGGATACCCCCCCGCCCGCCCGCGGCACGATGTTTTATCTGTTTCGTTTGTGGCTGCTACGCCGCGTCCCGTCTGCCCCCCCTTGCCGCGATAAAGCTGCGGCTTAAATTCAGGGGGGGCGCCCTTCATCACACAACACCGGGTACAAAGAGACAGGCGTATAAACATTGAAAAAGGACGAGAGGCAAAGACACAACGTCCTGGTCAGTTAAGGGTAGGGTGGCTTAGGGGGGTTGAGGGTTCGGTGGCTGTTATCGGTCAGCTTTTAGGGGGAAGGCTGCCGCCGAGAGACCGCGGCGATACGTTGTCCGGGTAAGGGCATCGAATGAGACGTCAATCGATGCCGCGATGAGACCGCGGCTTAAGGGCAGGGGGGCGGCGCTGGTGGACGAGGTCAGGGGGGCGCGTAGAGGGGGCGCGCGCGGCACGGCTAGACTGACATCCCGTCCTTGTCCCAGGAGTCTTCGCGTGCAGCTCTGACCAGGGCTTTCGAAATGGTCGAGTCTGGATCATGATGTTCCAGATCATGATGTTCCGGATCATGATGATGGAGAGGATCCTGTTGAGGAGGCGGGGGCCGTATTTCTACGGCCCCCACGTGGTGCTGACGCTTGATGGCTAGTTGGGTTTATAATCGGCCGTAAACCAGAGATTCTGGCCACGAGGTATCGTAACATGTTTTCCCTGGTCAAATAAAGCAAGCAGTGTTACCTTGACATAACATTGATGTGAGGCCGCGGTGAGTTTGGGTTGAGGAGGTGCCGGCGCACGAGCGTGACGCCGGCACTGTCAGAACGACCTTTGGATTAAAGGTTTCCTATTCTATCATTTTCTACTTGACAAATAACGAGGAACGAGAATGAAGACTGCCCGATGAGACCGGGTGCTTAAAAGACTATGAGGGTAAAAGTGTTACCTTGTCGTAACATCGGGGAAGCGGCCGCGGTAAAATAAGAGTTAAGATGATGCTGCTAAAGCCGCATTACATGTGGTCGGTGGTTCAAATCCACCCCCCGCCACCAACCCATCGTTTTCTTTTATATACGCCGGTGGGAAATAGCCGATAGCCCGAACGAACTGATAGAGCGATATATCAAGGGCATCGAGTATTTTTATCAGATTTTTAAATGATACCTCATGCTTCCCTTTCTCAAGTACCATGATTTGAGTATGTGATAAACCACACATTGCCGCAAGCTCACGAGAGGATAAACCCTTTTCCATTCTTTTCATATACAAATACTCATTACCGTTCATATGCCCTCCTTCTTTTCTGATTCTGACCTACAAAGTAAGCGTCAGGAAAACCCCATCTTTACTATGGAAAGTTCAGATGCCATAATGAGCCGAAAGAGGCCAATATACCAGCGCACACTCGCAAACGAGGGGGGCCGCTACCGGAAGACCTTCCTCGAATTGAGGAGATACATGACATAAAAGCCGTCTTAATAATTAAATTTGACAAGAAAGATTTTATTACCTGTTTTCTAAAGGATTTTTCCTTTGCCTGCATCTTAGCATTAGCCCCGCCAATCAAACACCTCGTTGACGAGGCAACCCGCCGCAGGCATTTTCTCCTGTATCACGCATTCTTAAATTGCGTATTCATAAACTGCACGATTTCCTTGCGGCTTCCCAAAAAAACGGGAGTTCTTGAGTGTATCTCTTCGGGCTTGGCCTGAAGTATATCACCCTTACCTTCGGTTGCCATGCCTCCGGCCTGCTCAACTATCATTGACATAGGCAGCACCTCGTAGAGCATCCGCAGTTTCCCTTTTTTACTCTTTGTGTCAGCGGGATAGGCAAAAATGCCTCCCTTTAAGAGCGTCCTGTGGACATCGGCAACCATTGTGCCGCTGAATCGCGCGGTGTAGCCCTCGTCTTTCAGCGCGTCGAAATAATCTCTTATCCTCTTGTCCCATCCCTTGGAGTTTGATTCGTTTACAGAATATATCTTCCCACTTTCAGGTATCCTCATATCATTGTGAGACAATAAAAATAGTCCGACCGAAGGGTCAAGCGTGAACGCGTTTAATCCCGTCCCTGTCGTATAGACAAATACCGATGACGAACCATAGACAACATATCCGGCGGCTATCTGCTTGTCCCCTCCCTGAAGGAAATCTTCCTGAGTGCCGGTATTTTTTCTGTATATGGAGAATATTGTTCCAATGCTGACGTTTACTTCGATATTGCTTGAGCCGTCAAGCGGGTCAAAGGCCACAACGTACCTGCCTTCGTGTCCTTTTTCGGGATAGATCACATCGTCGAGTTCCTCGGACGCTATGGCGTAAAATTGCCCGCTGTCGGACAATATCCTGACAAGGACATTGTTGGCGAATTCGTCCAGCTTTTGTACCTCCTCGCCCTGGACGTTTGTCTTCATCGCCTTGCCAAATATCTCCGCAAGCCCCGCCATTCTCACATGCGAGGATATAATCTTTGTGGCGGTCTCAATGGCCATCAGGGCTATGGACAAAGAGCCGGTGGCACTTGGATATTTTCTCTCTTCCTCTAAAATATACCTGTTTATATCCATTCCTATGTTTGGCATTATAATTACCTCCTTGTGATATGGGCTACTCTATACTAACATAATTGTGTGATAGCTGCGTATCGGCTCATGTACTTTTTTTTCGATAACATGATAGAATCGTAGTATGCTGTATGGCGAGAAGACAGTGTCAGATGCGGTTGTTGAACTATGGGACAATCCCCACCCTGACAGGGACTATGAAATAAAGATTGATTTGCCGGAGTTCACATGCCTCTGTCCACGCTCCGGCTACCCGGACTTTGCCGTTATCAGAATAACCTATGTGCCGGACAGGCTCATAGTCGAGTTGAAATCCCTGAAACTCTATTTAAACTCGTTTAGGAGTAAATACATATCCCACGAAGACGTGGCAAACGTGATATATAACGAGCTGAACGAAAAACTTGCGCCCCGCTATTTAGAGGTCATCGGAGATTTTAATCCAAGAGGCAACGTAAAGACCGTCGTCAGGGTAACGTCTGACCGTAAACCCTGAATTCTATGCGTTAGAATCTGCCAGCGGGTGGCATTTTTCGTAAACGTCCATCAGGTGTTGAATATCAAGGTGGGTATATTTTTGAGTGGTTGACAGCGACGCGTGGCCGAGGAGTTCCTGAATAACACGCAGGTCGGCACCCGATTGCAGCAGATGTGTGGCAAACGTGTGGCGCAGCGTATGAGGGCCAACCGCGCCCTCTATGCCCGTCAGCCTTGCGAATTTTACTACAACCCTGCGTATGTGTCTGTCTGTGAGGCGTTGCCCCGATGTGTTAATAAACAATGCCTCTGGTTCTTTGGGGGGGGCAGATTTCTTCGTGGAGCGCTTTGTCTCTTCCTTTATCAGCAGCCGTTCAACGAGATATGTCTTTAACGCCCCCAGCGCGTATGAGCCGATTGGGACAATCCTCTCTTTTTTCCCCTTGCCGCGAACCTTTACCATGCCCTGTTTCAGGCTTATTGATTCCACATCCGCACCGGCAAGTTCGCTCACCCTAAGGCCGCTTGAATAGAATAACTCCAGTATCGCCTTGTTGCGAGCCGCCATAAAACCAATCCCCTCGGCCTTGTCCATCATCGTAAAGGCATCGTCTTTGGTCAAAAAATTCGGCAGATGCTGCGGGACCTTCGGCGAAGGAACCAGCCGCGTGGGGTTTGTCTTAACTGCTCCGACGCTGTGAAGGTATTTAAAAAATGCCTTCACCGTTGAGAGCCTCCTCATTACTGACGCCTTTGCGAGGCCCTTCTTTGACTGTGACGCCACAAACCCCCTGATGTCGTACAAGTCTATGGACATAGGTTCTTTTTTTACGAAGACAATAAACTCGTCCAGGTCTTTTTTATATGCCCTTAGTGTATGAGGGGAGGCGTTTCTCTCGACCTCCATGTATCTGTAAAAACTATCTATATGACTCTGCAATGAATCGCGCCCAGTCGGCCAATGCCCTTGCCACAACGGCCTGTCTCTTTTTTGCCTTGTCCCTGATTGGCACAGAAAGAGCGGGCAGGAGGCCAAAGTTTATGTTTGACGGCTGAAATTTTGAGGCCGGAGCGTTGGATGATTCCCCTGTGATATGCCCGACTAATGAGCCGCACGCGGTAAAGCGCGACGGCAGCACCTCGTCAAGCCCCTTTAGTTTGCGCGCGGCGTAGATGCCGGCAAGAAGCCCCATCGCCGTTGACTCCAGATAGCCCTCAACCCCGGTAATCTGCCCGGCAATATATATGTGTGGCATAGATTTCAGGGTCAAATCCTTGTTCAGATGTCTGGGTGAGTCAATATATGTGTTTCTGTGAATGCTGCCGTATCGCAGGAATTCGGCCTTCTCAAGCCCGGGAACACACCTGAACACGTTGAACTGTTCGGCATACTTCAGGCGGGTCTGGCAGCCGACTAAGTTATACGCGGTCTTTTCGGTGTTCTCCGCACGCAGTTGTATAACGGCGTATGGTTTGATGTCATTTCTTGGGTCACAAAGTCCAACGGGTTTAAGAGGCCCGAAGCGCAGCGTGTCCTTGCCGCGTGCCGCCATCACCTCAATCGGCATACAGCCCTCAAACACCTTCTCGTCCTCAAAATTCCTCACAGTTACCTTATCGGCATTTACCAGCGAATTATAAAATAAATCATACTCCTCAGCGTTCATAGGGCAGTTCAGATAATCATCACCGCCGCCCTTGCCGTATCGTGAGGCAAAGAAGGCCTTATCGTAGTCTACGGTCCCGGCGTCTATGATTGGTGAGATGGCGTCATAGAAGTAGAGCGACTGCCCGCCGAGGATATTTTGCAGCTCCTGTGACAAAGTCAGGGAGGTCAACGGGCCGGTGGCCAGAATGACGGCTGTCTTAGGATCGAAAGAGGAAAGAGAGGCCACTTCGCCGTAGAGTATTTTAATATTTGGATGTGCCTTGATTTTCGCGGTTATGAACTCCGCAAAAAGATTCCTGTCAACAGCAAGACACCCCCCCGCCGACACCGCCGTAGCCCGCGCCGCCTCCATTATGAGAGAGCCTGCCGCTTCAAGTTCTTGTTTGATAAGGCCGTGTGCCGAGTCCGGGGCGTCAGACCTCAGTGAGTTAGAGCATATAAGCTCGCCCAGAAGGCCGGTCTTATGCGCCTCGGTCATCTTATCAGGGCGCATCTCACAGAGCGTTACAGCAGCCCCTAACTCCGCCGCCCGATACGCGGCCTCCGCCCCACTCAGCCCGCCCCCTATTACAAATACCTCAGACACAGCCGATAGTATATAACAAAGCCATGTAATAAATTCAACAAATATGGCAAATATAACCGCACCGCTGTTACGTTAGGGTAACATCAGAGATTATTCGGCAAAATTGAAATAATGGCACTTATGGTGATATAATCTGATAGTGTATTATCTGTTAGCCATAATTATTACCGCGCTTCTGTCTTCGTGTGCCCAGCCGCACGCGCTCTATCAATACTCTTCGCTTAACGCCCTTATGGAAGGCGTATATGACGGGCAGTTGACTATCGGGGAGTTGAAAAGACATGGAGATACGGGGCTTGGCACCTTCAACGGCCTTGACGGTGAGATGATAATGGTCAACGGCGGCGTCTATCAAATCACAGGCGACGGGACTGTGCTTGCAGTAGACGACAACGTGGAAACCCCGTTTGCTGATGTTGTGTTTTTCAGGTCTGCTAAGACCTTTAACGTGGAGCGGGAAATCTCCTGCGAAGGGCTTCAGAGGGAAATCATTCAAAACGCGCCGTCTTCAAATATCTTTTTCGCTGTTAAGATTGAAGGCATTTTTAAGGGCGTAAGGGCAAGGGCCGTAAGGGCGCAGCATAAACCATACCCACGCCTGATTGACGCGGCCAAAGACCAGGGCGTGTTCGATTTCAGCGACATCAGGGGTGTGGTGTCGGGGTTTTACTTCCCCGAAACGTTCGGAGGATTGAGCGTCGGAGGCTTTCACGTCCACTTCATATCAGACGACAGGAAATCAGGCGGGCACGTGATGTCATGCACGGTAAACCGCGCCACTGTCAACATTGATTACCTGACCGATTTCTCTTTGGAACTCCCCAAAAGCGGCGGTATCTACGGCAAGGCAATAGGTACGGCTCAAAAACAGGAAGTTGATACAATTGAAAAAGGCCGCTGATTCAAGCCTGCCGCCAATAGTGCAGTTATACTTTGCCTGATACCGTAAGGATTTATCCAGGGCAATCGCATTAGAAAAATAAAGCAGAAGATACCTATGCAATCATTCCGG
>NZ_JBJUSG010000161.1:0-6898 GCF_046044395.1 Candidatus Magnetominusculus dajiuhuensis
GAATAGGACATTTCTATTTTGGTAAGAATAGGACATTTCTACTTTGGTACGACAACTGCGGGACAGCGTCTTGACAAAATTGCCGTTCATATAGTGTACTATGTGGCGAATGGTTGTGCCGCGCATATAATGGATATCATAAGAAGGGTAATAAGATACAGACAGTTGTTTATCGTACTGGTGTGGAGGGAGTTTGCCGTCAGGTACCGCTATACGATAATCGGCGTGATGTGGGCGGGGTTGCAGCCGTTGTCTATGATGCTCCTGTTTACGTTTATTTTCACCTACATTATGAAGTTACACGTGTCCAGTTACCCATCTTTCATTTTCTATTTTGCCGGACTGATACCGTGGACATTTTTCGCGCATTCCCTCAACTCCTCCATCCCGTCTCTGACAAACCACTACCAGCTTATAACGAAGATATATTTCCCCCGTGAACTGCTTCCTCTTGCGGGCATTACCGCCGCCTTGCTGGATTTCTTTATATGCGCTGTGATTCTCTTTGTATTTATACTGATTTACAGGATTCCGCTAACGTGGAATGCCCTATGGCTCTTTCCCCTGATTGTCTTACTTGTCGTATTTACCACATCGGTGTCGCTGTTTTTGGCTGGACTTAATGTTTACTATAGGGATGTCAGGCTGGCGTCTAATTTTCTCATTCAACTGTGGTTTTTTATGTCTCCAGTCATGTACTCGGTGGATTCACTCAGTACGAAGATGAAGCTGCTGCTGTTTCTTAATCCCCTTACATTTATTATCGAAAACACGCGAAGGGTTCTCCTTGAGGGTAGGGGGATAGTGCTTTGGCAGATGGCGTTTGTGTGTGTGGTAATCACTATTTTTTACGTGGTGTTGAGCAGGTTTTTTATAAAAATAGAAAGGGCGTTTGCCGATGTCATCTGAGTATGCGCTGGAGCTTTGTGGCGTGTGGAAGAAATACTCAACTTCGGAGTTTTTTCACAGGTCGGTGCGTGAGGAGATAGTCGGCCTGTTTAAACAGAAAACGGGCGACGCCCTGAGCAAGGACGAATTCTGGGCGCTTAAAGACGTTAATCTGGCGCTTAAGAGAGGGGACGTTGTTGGATTATACGGCGCAAACGGCGCGGGTAAGACCACGATTCTTAAAATAATCTCCTCAATTACATATCCGACACTAGGCAGCGTAGCCGTAAACGGCACAGTGGCACCGCTTATTGAGGTCGGCGCCGGGTTTCACCCCGATTTGACTGGCAGGGAAAACATCTACGTAAACGGCACAATCATCGGCATGGAGATAAAGGACATACGGGCAAGGATGCCCGGCATTATAGCATTTTCAGAGTTGGAGGGTTTTATTGACATGCCCGTAAAGAAATACTCATCGGGCATGTACCTGCGGCTTGGTTTTGCCGTGGCGGTAAACAGCTCAGCGGAGATTTTACTGTTTGACGAAATCCTGTCAGTAAGTGACGTTGACTTTCAGAATAAGTGCATCAATAAGATAAGAGAATTAAAGCAGGACAACCGGACAATCATCATGGTGTCGCATAATTTGAACCTGCTGCGGGAGACGGCGGATTCCATTTATCTCATAAAAGACAGCACCGCTGTGCCAATGCCGCCCGGATAGTTTTTTTTCTGATCAGGTATGTTATAATGAAGGAAAGCCTTTACTTGAGGAGAGGATATGAAAAAAGTTTTCATTTCTTGGGATAACTCAAATATTTTTATAGGCGGCAAAATGGCGGCATCTGAGATTGAAGGCGAAGACGCGTGTTATCAATTAAGGCTCCAGTTCAGTAATATTTTGGAACTTGCAAGAGCTGGACGCGATATAGAATGTGCAATAGCTGTTGGTTCTGTACCACCAGAGCTGCGACACGTTTGGAACAAAATGGAGCAATTGGGAATAAAAATTGAGCTATATGAAAGAGGTTCAGATTCAAATAAAGAGCAAGCTGTAGATCAAGCCCTCCAGGTGCATATGCTGAGGAAGGCTATTGACTATAATGGAACCCCGGGAATAATTGTAATATTAACAGGGGATGGACGTGGTTTTCTTGATGGAGTCGGATTTCATGCCGATTTAGAAAGGATGCACAAGAAAGGTTGGGGAATTGAAGTCATCGCGTGGGAAAGAATTTGCAATTCGAGACTGAAAGATTGGGCTCAGAAGATTGGTACGTTTATTCGTCTTGAAGATTACTACGAAAGCATAACATTCCGTGACGATTATGATGGCGTCATCCGCAGGTCAAAACCATTGACCCTGGATAACAGGATTAAATCAACTTAATTTGTTTTTCAGCAAGAAAATTCAAACTCATTCGCCACCGTTGGCCGATTTCATTTGATTAAAAAACCACAAATCAAGTAGAATTAGTGATGGATTTTTGTGAAATGATTGACACATCCGGCGGGCTGCGCTGTGCGTTTGGCGATTGACGCTACGATATTAGAAGACGCGCGACCTTCGGGTATTGGAATGGCCGCCATAAATATTGTCAACGAGCTGGCCTCTTTGCACGATGACCTTGTTGTGTGGACTGTCGAAGGCTCCATGCTGAAAGTTGACAGAGGGCGTGTAAATAAAATATTCGCAAATTCACGGCGTGTCCTTGGCGGCAATATCTATCTGGCGCGCGCCGCGTGGACGCAGTTTGTCCTGCCCACACTCATCAAACAGGCAAAGGCCGATGTGTTTTATACCCCCATACCGGAGGGAATCCTCTGCCCCCCCATGATAGATTGCGTGCCGCAAATAGTCACCGTTTATGATGTTGCCCCACTTTTATATAAGAACAATGTCCCGCTTATGAGGCATCTGAGTTTCAAATACAGGCTTCCTTTTGTGTTCAGCTCTGCACGAGCACTAATCGCTATGTCTGAGAATACGAAAAAAGATATAATCGGGCACTATGGGATTTCCGCCGATAAAATTGAGGTAGTCCACGGTGCAATAGACAAGGGGCATTTTACTGTCCCAACCGCCGAAAAAAAGGCAGCCGTCCTTGGCAAATACGCCCTTGTGGCCGGCAGGTATTTCCTTTATGTCGGCAGTGTGCTGCCATCAAAGAACATCGAGACCCTTATAGAGGCCTTTGTGGCAATGGGGGATGATTACACTCTCGCCATTGTCGGCAGGAGGCCGGACGGGGCATATGAGCGGCGGTTGACTGCTATGATAAGAAACCGTATGCTCAGCGGCGTGAGATTCCTTGACTATGTATCTTACGACGAATTACCGGCTCTTTATAACGGTGCCTGTGCCAATGTGCTGGTGTCGTTGATAGAGGGGTTCGGACTTCCCCCGCTTGAGGCAATGGCATCGGGGACGGCGGTAATTGTCTCAAACCGGGGAAGCCTTCCTGAGATTGCCGGAGACGCCGCCATCATCGTAGACGCCGTAAACGTGGAGGAGATAGCACGGGCGATGCGATGCCTTGCAAACGACGAAAATCTACGATCCGAACTCATAAAGAAAGGGCGGGAACACGTTAAGAAATTTTCATGGAGACGCACGGCACAGAGGATACTCGACATATGCAAAGAATCACTTTAACAATACATAAAGTGACCCTTTAACAATATATAAAGTATCGCTTTAACAACTTGACGCACGGGAGGAATATAGGTTGAAGGTTTTGGTTACCGGTGGATGTGGTTTTTTAGGCGGGCATGTATGTGAGTTCTATGTCAAAAAGGGTGCCGAGGTCATCTCCTATGACAATATGACAAAGCACGAGCTGCTGAGGACGGGCTTTGCGGCGGATGAGGCACGCACGTACAATCTTGATTATCTCAAAGGTTTAGGCGTGAAGCTCATCACGGCGGATGTGAGAAATTTCGACGAGCTAATAGACAGCGCCTCTGGTTGCGATTATATAATTCACACGGCAGCCCAGCCTGCTATGACGATAAGCTGGGAAGACCCGCGCCTTGACGTAACGACAAACGTCATAGGCACATTCAATGTGCTTGAGACGGCAAGGAAATTAAAAATCCCCGCCGCAAGCTGTGCCACAGTCCACGTCTATGGAAATAAGATAAATGAAACCCTTACTGAGGTCCCATCAAAATACGAGAGAGACCCCGACACTATCGGCGAGACATACCCCACACTGGAGGGAACCCTCACACCCCTTCACGCATCTAAGGCCGCGGCGGATATTTATGTTCGCACATACATAGACACATACAAGACCGAGGCGGCCAGCTTTCGCCTCACCGGCATATATGGCACCAGACAGTTTGGTGGCGAGGACCACGGCTGGGTGGCAAACTTTGCTATTCGCAGCATCCTTGGCCGGCCTATAACGATATTCGGCACAGGCAAACAGGTCAGGGACATCGTCTATGCCACTGATGTGTGCGAGGCGTTTCACGCGTTTTATATTACACGCAGGCCGGGTATCTACAACATCGGGGGCGGCAGAAAGACCGCCATATCTCTTTTGAGGTGCATTGATATCCTCTCTGAGATAACAGGGGTTGCGCCGGAGGTGCGCTTTGCCCCGGAAAGGCATGGTGATTTGCGATACTTCATCTGCGATATAGAAAAGGCGCGGAGGGAGCTTCTCTGGTCACCCTCTGTGATGCCGGAGGTAGGCATAGGGGCGCTTGTTGACTGGATAAAGGCTACCGGCCTGTTCTTCATTGATAGGGCGGCACAGTGAAGGCGTTAATCTTAGCCGGTGGCAGGGGCAACAGGATAAACGAACTCTCCTCTGTGCGTAACAAGTGCATGATTAACGTAGACGGCAGACATGTCCTTGAACATGTCCTTGAGCGTGCGGCTGCCACAGACATCAAGGAAATCGTCCTCGTTGTCGGTTATAAGGCCGAGGAGATAATCAACGCATTCGGAACCAAATACAAGGACACGCCTGTTAAATATGTCATTCAGTGGGAGCAGAAGGGCCTGGTTCACGCGATGGAATGCGCTAAGGACACGATAGCCGGTGCGGATTTTGTTTTATTTCTGGGTGATGAGCTTATGGTAAATCCAAGGCACAGACAGATGATAGATGAGTTTAACAAGGGCGGTGTGTTTGCCCTTTGTGGCGTCTTATGGGTTGATAACACCGACCTGATAAAACGCACATATACGATGATCAAAGACGAAAACAACCGCATATACCGCCTGGTGGAAAAACCCAGAAACCCTTTGAATAATTTCATGGGCACGGGCAGTTGCGTGTTCAAAAACGAGATATTTGACTATGCCGCCGTAACGCCGATTAACCACCAGAGGAAGGAAAAAGAACTCCCCGACTTAATTCAATGCGCCATTGATGACGGCAAGACGGTGAAATCATTCGACATTTGTGACAGGTATGCCAATATTAATTCGTTTGTAGATTTGAGCGAGGCGGAGGGATTTCTTAGATAAATGGCGATTAGGGTGTTAATCGTACAGCCGTCAATGAACATATATGGCGGGGCGGAGCTTGTTGTGGTTAAGTTGGCCGAGTATCTGGCCAAAACGGGCATTGAACACGCCCTGCTTACGACGAACATCCTGCCTGAGATTGAAAAAGACCTCTGTTGTACGCCGATTTTTAAATCACCATATAAGCGTTCAAAAAACTGGCAGCTCGATTTTCTCAAAGATATGTGGCTTCTGAATAAGGGCGTAAGGCGGCACGCCAAAAGGTATGACGTCATAAATGTGCACAACTTTCCCGCGGAGTTTTCTATTTTCCCCGCTTCCAGGCCGGTTGTCTGGATGTGTCACGAGCCGCCGGAGGTATATCTCAACTCATGGGAACACACCGTGCCGAATGTCTTTGCCCAAAAGGTCTTTTATGCCGCCGACAGGCAGATAGTTAAAAGATACATAAAGCAGGCCGTTGTTGCAGATAAATATAACGCGGGGAGATTTAAGGCCACCTACTCTGTAAACCCGCACGTTATTCATTATGGTATAGACTATGATTTTTTTTCGGCCAAGCCGGATGATTTTTATATCAAACGAAGCAGCGACTTTGTCGTTATCCATGTGGGGCATCTGGGGGAGTTCAAGAATCAGATGGAGAGCCTTAGGTGTGTAAAGCTGCTGAAAAAAGACATCCCCGGCATAAGGCTTGTCCTTGCCGGATATGGCGAGGATACCTACATACGGCAATTAAAGAGATTCGTCCAGGATGAGGGCCTCCAGGAACACGTCCTGTTTACCGGCCACGTAAACAGAGAGCGGTTAAGGGTTTTCTTCCACCGCGCAGATGTACTTCTTCACCCGATAAGAGAGCAGGGTGGGTGGCTGACCCCATTTGAGGCCCTCTCTGCCGGTGTCCCCGTCATTGTATCGAAAGACATGACCGCCTCTGACATCATAGAAAAGGAGGGAATAGGAGTTGTCACCGACGATTACGTGGCGGCGCTGTCAGACGTATATCAGAACCTCAAAAAATACAAAGAAACCGCTCTCTCAGGGAGGCTCTTTATAAGAAACAACCTCAGATGGGACAATTTCAGCGCAGAAATGGCAAAGGTTTTTATTAATGCGGCTCGAACCGGCTGACCGCCGATGTTGATTATACCCCTCAGGTACCGCCGCAGCCGATTGTAACCTTTTCACCCTCGACGATTATCGGCACTTGCCTCACACCGTCTGAGTGCTTGAGCATCGCCGCCATATTGGCATTGTTTTTTAGTACATCAACATACTCAGCCCTGTCACCGTAGGCCGACCTGGCCTTTTCGGTGTAGGGTCAGCCCGCCTTGCCGTAGATTATTATCTTGTCTTTCATCGTTAATAAACCTCCCGTTATTAAATCTTTGTACTCACTTCATGACATTTCTATCTGAACTTTCGCACCAAAGAATAGAGAATATACCCTTAGTCCGTCATTCTGGAGTCCGTCATTCCGGCTTGTCCGGAATCGTGCGCCTGTGAGTGTGCATAGTCAGA
>NZ_JBJUSG010000162.1:0-6850 GCF_046044395.1 Candidatus Magnetominusculus dajiuhuensis
ATAGGACATTTCTATTTTGGTAAGAATAGGACATTTCTACTTTGGTACGACACCCTGTCCACGGGAGTGTTTACTATATGGAAATAAATGTGTTACACTGACGCCTGTGAAAAAAATATATTGCGCGCGGCCAGCGGAATGATATGGCTGCCACGCTTCAAGGAGCATGAACTATGAAAGTTAGCGGCGCTGAGATTGTCGTAGAGTCGTTGAAGAAAGAGGGGGTTACGCACATATTCGGGTATCCCGGCGGTGTTGTCTTAAACCTCTTCGATTACCTCTATGACGCAAAAGGTATTAAGCTACTTCTTACACGGCACGAACAGGGCGCCACACACATGGCGGACGGTTACGCCCGCTCAACCGGCAAAGTCGGCGTGGCGCTGGTTACGTCCGGCCCGGGCGCTACAAACACCGTAACGGGCATCGCCACGGCCGCAATGGACTCCATCCCCATCGTGGTTTTAACTGGTCAGGTTCCCACTATGCTTATCGGCAATGACGCCTTTCAGGAGGCGGACATCGTAGGAATCACACGCCCGTGTACAAAGTACAACTATCTGGTAAAAAACATAGACGACCTTGCCGACACTATCAGGGAGGCGTTTCATATCGCTTCTACCGGCAGGCCCGGCCCGGTGCTTATTGACCTGCCACGTGATATTTCAGCCGGAATGGGGAATTTTAACTGGCCGGAGAAAGTCCAGATTCGCAGCTATAACCCGACCGTAGAGGGTAACAGGAAGATGATTGAAAAGGCCGCTGAGGAGATTGCCAAATCGAAAAAGCCGGTGATTATCGCAGGGGGCGGCGTAATCCTCTCCAACGCCTCGGAAGACCTCAGAGAGCTGGCCGAGTTAACACAGATACCTGTCACTACCACCCTCATGGGGATAGGCAGTTTCCCGTCGGTACATCCGCTGTCTTTGGGGATGCCCGGTATGCACGGCACATATTACGCTAATATGGCAATTCAGGAGTCTGACCTTATAGTGGCGGTAGGCATGAGGTTTGATGACAGGGTCACAGGCAAGATTTCGGCCTTTGCCCCCAACGCCACTATCGTGCATATAGACATTGACCCCACGTCAATCAGAAAAAATGTGCATGTGGATATTCCTATCGTAGGGGATTCGAAAAATGTCCTTACGACACTGAATCAAATCGTTAAAGCCGGGCAAAAGACGCAGTGGGGCGAGATAAGAAAGGCATGGCTTAAGCAGCTCGACGATTGGAAAGAACTGAAACCTATGTGTTACAGGTACTCAGATACGATTATAAAACCCCAGTTCGTAATAGAAAAACTCTACGAGGCCACCGGCGGAGACGCCATAATCACCACAGAGGTGGGACAGAATCAGATGTGGGCGGCACAGTTTTTTAAATTCGACAAGCCGCGTACGTTTCTGTCATCCGGGGGGCTGGGCACAATGGGTTATGGATTCCCTGCGGCAATAGGCGCCCAGGTTGCATTTCCGGATAAGACCGTTATTGACATAGCCGGTGACGGCAGCATTCAGATGAACATACAGGAGCTGGCCACGGCGGTAGTCTATGAACTCCCCGTAAAGGTGGCAATCCTCAACAACCGCTACCTCGGCATGGTCAGGCAGTGGCAGGAGCTGTTCTTCAAAGAGAGATACTCACATAGCCATCTGAACACGGTGCCGGATTTTGTCAAGGTCGCCGAGGCATACTCGGCGGTGGGGCTGCGCGCCGAGAAGCCATCAGAGGTGGAGCCGGTAATCAGGGAGGCGCTGAAGACTAAAAAACCAGTATTCATGGACTTCGTGATTGATTGGAAGGAGAAGGTATTTCCGATGGTTCCCGCGGGTGCGGCGATTGACCAGATGATGTTCGACGAGGAAGAACCGAAAAAGGAAGCCAGGCATAAGAAACTTAAGGCCGTTAAATAGAGGAGCTGTTATGAGACATACGATATCTGTGCAGGTAGAAAACAAGTTCGGCGTACTTTCAAGGGTTGCCGGGCTTTTCAGCGGACGCGGCTATAATATTGAGAGCATCTCCGTTGGGGAGACCCTCGACCCTAAGATCTCCGTAATGACTATCGTCACAAGGGGAGAAAATCAGATTGTCGAGCAAATCAACAAACAGTTGAATAAGCTGATAGACGTGATAAAGGTACAGGACCTATTTGATGTTGACCACGTTGAAAGAGAGATGGTACTGATTAAAATAGCGCCGCCGCAGGAGCAAAAGGCCGAAGTGCTGCGGCTTGCCGAGATATTCAGAGGCAGGGTAGTGGACTCAAGCCCCAAGACCTATACGATAGAGATAACGGGGGATGAGAAAAAAATAGAGGCATTCCTTGAGCTTGTCAAACCGATGGGTGTGAAGGAGTTCGTCCGCTCAGGGAAGATTGCCATAGCGCGGGAAAAATCCAGGGCATAAACGGCAGTTGATAGGCTCGAAAGACAGACATGGAACTAATATATGAATTGGAAAGGCAAAAAAGTCATAGTAACCGGTGCCTGCGGCTTCATTGGGAGCCATCTGGTAGAGACCCTCGTTGGTCTGGGGGCATCGGTTCGCGCGTTTGTCTATTATAATTCCTTCAACTCATGGGGATGGATAGACACATTTGACGAGGAACTAAAAACAAAGATAGACATTTACTGCGGCGACATCAGAGACGCCTATAACGTCAGAGACGCCCTTGAAGGCATGGACATAGTCTTTCACCTTGCCGCGCTGATTGCCATACCGTATTCCTATATCGCCCCCGGCTCATACGTAAAGACCAACATAGAGGGGACATTGAACATCGTTCAGGCAGCGAAGGATTTTAATACACAGCGTATTATTCACACATCCACGAGTGAGGTATATGGCACGGCCAGATACGTCCCGATAGACGAGGGGCATCCGCTTCAGGGACAATCCCCCTACTCAGCGACAAAAATCGGCGCTGACGCCATAGCGGAGAGTTTCTTCAGGGCATTTGGGCTTCCAGTCACCATCGTGCGGCCATTTAACACATACGGGCCGAGGCAGTCGGCACGCGCCATAATCCCGACAATAATTACGCAGATTGAGGCCGGGGCGAAGAAGATAAAATTAGGCTCTCAGCACCCCACAAGGGATTTTACGTTTGTAAAGGACACCGTATCGGCCATGATTGCCCTTGCGGAGACGGAGGCGTCAATCGGCACAGTGACAAACATCGGCTCGAATTTTGAGATCAGCATAGGCGGTCTCGCCTCAAAGATAATGGAATTGATGGGCGCCAACCTAACCATAGAGTTCGACGAAAAAAGGGCAAGGCCGTCAAACAGCGAAGTGGAAAGGCTATGGGCGGACACCACGAGGCTTGCCGCAACAGGTTGGCAGCCCTCCTATTCACTTGACTCTGGCCTCAGTGAGACGATTCAGTGGATAAGAAAAAACATCAACACATATAAGGCCGACATTTATAATGTCTGACAAGTGTTCCTCCCCGCGCAAAAAGGCCGTGATAATGGCCGGTGGTGCAGGTGTGCGCCTCAGGCCGTACACGTTTATCCTGCCCAAGCCCCTGCTGCCCGTTGGGGAGACAACGGTGCTTGACCATATTGTTGATTGCCTCAGGGCCTCCGGCTTCGGCGATGTCTACATCTCCGTGAACTACAAGGCACGGGAGTTTGAGGGATGGCTTGAGAGCCGCAAGGCGGACGGCATGACGGTGCGCCTTTATAAAGAACCCAGAAAACTTGGCACGGCAGGCTCAATTGGCATCATCAGGGGGCAGCTTACTGAGCCGTTTTGTGTCGTAAACGGGGATTTGATAATGAATGTCCCCCTTGATAAGATGTACCTGCGCCATATGGAGACAAACGCGGACGTCACTATCGGCATAAAAGGCTATCAATTCACTATTCCCTATGCCGTTGTCAGTAAAGACGGCGATGGGCTGTTAGAGACGATAACAGAAAAACCCTCGTATGATTTCTTTATAAACGCCGGTATATATGTATTGAGCCAATCCGTGTTTAAGCACATACCGGAGGACGACCCGCTTGACATGCCTGAGCTGATAGACGCGGTAAGAAAAGACGGCGGCCGTATCTACGTCTATGACATTGGTGAGCGCTGGCTTGATATTGGACGCATCTCGGACTACGAAAAGGCCGTAGAGCTGATAAACCAATGGAAGGCGTAACAAGCGTACTGGTAACGGGAAGCGGCGGGTTTGTGGGACGTGCCCTCGTGAAAAAACTGAGGGAAAACGGCGCTGATGTCGAAGAGTTTGATATAACAGACGGCCGAGACGCCACAGATTTTAAGTCATTTAACGCGCTGAAAAGAGTTGACACCGTGGTACACCTTGCGGCTAGGACATTCGTCCCCGACGCGTTTGAAAACCCCGCCCGCGTGTATCGGGAAAACATAGGCGGTACACTAAATGTCCTCGAATATTGCCGCCTGAATTCGATAAAGAAAATCGTCTACGCAAGTTCCTATGTCTATGGAAGGCCAGAGCGGCTGCCGATTGACGAGAGGCACGCTACCGGCATTCAAAACCCCTACGGCAGGAGTAAACTAATCGGAGAGGCGCTCTGCAGAGGATACTACGAGGACTACGGCATAGTTCCTGTTATCTTCAGGCCATTTAATATCTACGGCCCGGGACAGGGCAGGGACTTTCTGATACCCTCATTAATAAGACAGTGCTTGTCCACCTCGGACACCATCGTGGTGAAAGACCTGTTGCCAAGGCGCGACTATGTCTACATAGACGACGTGACAGAGGCATACCTGTACGCCGTTTTCAATTATAAATGCACATCTCCCGAAATATTTAACATAGGCTCAGGGACAAGTTACTCTGTGCGTGAGTTAATAGATAGACTCCAAAGTATCTGCCGCACTGACAAAAAAATAATATCAGAAGGACAGGCGAGAAAAAACGAGATCCCCGACTGCACGGCAGACACTGATAAGATAAGCAGGGCCTTTGGCTGGACGGTGAAATGCGGCATAGACGAGGGCCTGAGGGAAACTGTTTCAAAGGCGGCACCGCTATGATGAAAATAAAGGTATTTTTTCTCATCCAAACCCTTGACACAGGCGGGGCGGAGAGGCAGTTGATAGAGCTGGTAAAGGCGCTCGACAAGGACAGGTTTGCAGTAACTGTGGGGGCGTTTTACGGCGGCGGGGCGTTTCAATCAGAGCTTGAAGGCGTCAACGGTGTTCGTGTCATGTCCTTTGGCCAAAGGGGCAGATGGGACCCTGTGCCAATTTTTCGTATATTGAAAGAGGCACTCAGAATAAGACCAGATATAGTTCACGGGTACATGGGGGTTGCAAATGAGATAGCCGCTCTGGTTGGAAGGGCGGTTGGGGCAAAGGTGGTATGGGGGCTGTTGTCGTCGGACATGGATTTTTCGTTGTATCATTGGGTATCGGGGTTTATGTTTAAGGTGGGGGCGGCACTTTCGCGCGTACCGGATTTGATAATAGCCAACTCGGAGGCTGGCAGGAGGCATCACACCTCCAGCGGCTACCACGCGGCGCGCATGATAGTCATCCATAACGGCATTGACACCGAACGATTCAGGCCGATAGAAGGCGCTAAGCAGGCGCAGAGGCGGCAGTGGAATATCCCCCAGGGGACGAAACTAATCGGAATATTCGGCAGGCTTGACCCGATAAAAGACCACCGGACGTTTTTGCAGGCGGCGGCAATCCTGAGCGCGCAACGCCCTGATGTGCGATTTGTATGTGTGGGGTCGGGCGAAAAGGAATTCGCCCAGGGCCTGAAAAACGAGGCCAGTGAGGGCGCACTTGATGGTAAGGTCATCTGGGCCGGCTGGGTGGATGACATAATCGGGGCATATAATGCGATGGACATAGTGGCGTCGTCGTCAATAAGTGAAGGGCTGTCAAACGTTATCTGCGAGGCGATGGCCTGTGGTGTGCCGTGTGTTGTTACGGATGTTGGGGATTCAGGGTTGATTGTAGGCGGCACGGGAGTTGCTGTGGCAAAAAAAGACCCGGCCGCTATGGCAGAGGCATGGAATACGATGCTGAATTGGCCGGAGGCTAAAATGTCTGAGTGCCGCACCATGGCGCGCACCAGAATCGAAGACTTTTTTAGTGCCAGACAAATGTCGGCAAAGACAGAGGCCGCCCTTATAAAACTGGTCGGAGTTTAGCCCCGTACGCTTGAAAGTTTTACTATAAGTCTGGCAACTTAATTTTTTGTAGCTCAACTTTAACGTATGTTATGAATATGTTAGAATTTTTAGTTTTACTAAATCTTCTTCTGTCCAACATGCTTGCTCTTCAATGATAGCTTTTAATGTTTTTATGTTAAAAGTTCTCCCTGGGGTATGATAAGGAATAGTTACTTTTCTCCCATCTGGATGAAAATAGCGTTTATGGCTTCCTTTTTGATGACGCAAATAAAAGCCATCCTTCAAAAGCGCACTTACAATATGTTGAGCGTTAAGGCTGCGAAGTCGTTTGTAGTCAAGAGGCATGAATTAGCCTGAGACAGCTACTTTAACTTCCACATTAGAGTATATTTTAACATCTTCTTCAGGTATTTGCTTACCATCCTCAATTAGTTCTTCTACTATCATTTCTACGACTTCCTGAATATTTCTCAGAGCGTCTCCCTGAGTGCTTCCGCAGGTTGAGGCTCCCTCGGCTCTTAGAATAGGACAATAGGCAAACCATTCGTTTTCGTCCGGCTCAACCACAACGGTAAAGACATAAGTTTTGTCTTTATTTAGTTTTATCGCATGATTGGTCATAATGTTATCATACCACACACTGTCAATAATTGGGAAGTGCCCAAGCTCCGATATAGAAATTTGCACCTATTGATAAAAGGGTTTTTGAAAGC
>NZ_JBJUSG010000163.1:0-6717 GCF_046044395.1 Candidatus Magnetominusculus dajiuhuensis
TAAGTAAGCGGTAGTTGCTTAGTTTGTTGCCATCCTTGTCCCTTTCTGTCATTCCGGCTTGCAGACTGTGTCATAATTGCGCAGAATAATTCGTATTGTATTGTCGGTAATTATTGTCGAAAAGCTATCCCAAGTTGTGGACAATGAGTAATATAAGTAAGTCTGTCATTCCTGCAAAAGCAGGAATGACAGACTAAAGAATATGAAATCTTTGACCTCATTTAGGTATTAGAAAAAAGTCATAGGTCGAAATGTAAATGCAGTGATAGACATATAACTATGTGTTTTACATGTTTTGACTTTTTTTTGTAAAAAGTAATTGTGACACAGTCTGTTGTCCGGAATCGTTCCTTAAATGGTTGTTTCATGGTGATTTTGTCTATTCTGAGATATAAGGACAGATTTCGGACAAGCCGGAATGACGGCAGGGGGATTTAGAGCAAAAGCAAGGGGCAAAGGTACGGGCAGCAGAGTTAACTGCATAGGCATTATATTTTATTCCTCCGATAAAATTCATGGTTTGTGATTTTTCTTTATAGTCCTGATAAGACTTCTGGTTTCCTCAGACGGGTCAATGTCAAACATCGTGTTAAATACATGTTTGCATTTGTTATACGCGCAAAGCGCCTCCCCGTTCAGATTTGCTTTCAGGCAGCAGTCTATCATGCCACGGTAACATGTCTCCCGAAGGTTGTCGGTTTCTATGGCTTTTTTATACACATCTATGGCTTTGTCCCACTTATTGATACCCCTATAGTATGTTCCAGCATTGCAGCAAAGATTAACGAACATATCCTTTAGATGCTCTCTCTGATAGGCAATCCAAACATGATCCTGATCGCCCGGAAGAAAATCACCATTGTAAAGACTGAAGGCTTTATTGCATAAAACATCTATTTTCTGCTCAACGTCCGGTAACGCAATCATGCGATCGAACTCATTTGCAACATCCTGTAAGGCCAACACATCCGTCCAGCAGTCGTCGGAATTAAGACACGCATGGCTGTTATGAGTAACAATAACGCCTCGACGGCGTCCAAATAATTTCCTCAAACGATGGACTGTCACGCGAAAAACCGACGTCGCCTTATCGCCGTCTATGTCGGGCCACAACGCGTCCGACACCTTTGAAATGGCGACATCTTTTACTCCAAGAGCAATGATTGCCTTTAGCATTGCAATAGGTTTATCTTGAGAGTTCCCGATAATATTCACAAAATTGTTATCTATTGCTATCTTGAATCTACCGAGTGTGCAGATTTGTACCGGATAAGCCTCGCTCTCTGGAAAATTATGATTCATACCCGCTCCTTGTATCTTCTACAAAAATTGTCATATTTTTGCTTCCTCCCCAATAATTACATGTCCTCATTCTCTCTTAAAACAAATATGGGGCTTATGATACATGAACAGGTGTTACATATCTGTTACAGATTAGCATTTTAGGAAAAAAAAGAATACCAGCGGCGATGCCGGTGCGGGCGTGGCGCTCCTGATGCTGAATGAGCCACGAGAGTCAACTACCTATTTTGAGAGGGCATTTGTTCTTGAGCCAAACCTCACGGCAGCGGGTTCTCATCTGAATGCCGCAAAGTCACAAGTCGCTGTGGGAATCGGTGGCTCCGAGGCCGCCACAGCAAGTCCAAACTACTAAATCCGCCGTCTGTCGTGCCACCTCTGTGCCGGTGTCTTATATGCTATTTCCAAAAAACCCCATCAACTCATCCACTGACCCGGCTTTCTTGATAAGATTCTTGAACTCTTCCAATTTATCTATAGAACCTATAGCTCTAACCATATTCATAAGTTCAAGTCCGGCTGAAGCATATTTGAGCTCAAGCATTCCTTCTATTCCTTCAAGTAAGCCTTCCTGAAAAATCTGGCTGTCTCTGACATCAATCGTTATCGGCATCTTTTTTACCTCCTGATTTACCTTATTATACAATTTTCGCAAATCCGATAGATATAGCAATTTTAAAATGTAATCTTCCCTTGCTTTTAACGGTAACGTGGATAATTTCTCTAATATCCGGGCTATGGTAACGTCCATATCATCAGAATGACATAATATCGCCAACACGATGTCTTCGGGTTTTTCACTTTTAAGCAGCTCAGAACACTCTATGTCGCGGATGTCGAGTAATTCATACGAATAGCTGCCTGCTTTATTTTTCATATTGAGGGGTTTGTCTCCTACATATAGAACTACCTGTCTTGGAAGTTTTCCTAATTGATTAAAAACAAGGGCAGAATAAAGGTACATCCTCTTTAGCATATCCATGTCGTTGGTGCTCTGGATTTCCATGTGCAGAAGGCTGCCATCAGGAAGCTCTATGAGTAAATCCATCTCATTTAGTTGAATAATTTGGAAGCTGGATATCGAGAAACTTTCCATCTTCATACCCTGTGAGAATCTTAAGAAACTTAACAGGTATGTCCTTTAGCAAGTCCTTGAGCGTCAAATCAAATTTTTTATGCATTTTACCTCACATACGAATGAAATACACTGATAGCGTAACATAAATGGTGCTGACAATCCCAATCAATAGCTTTATTATCCATTAAAATATTATAATCACCCCTGAACAAATGGCCGGATACAATAAAAAAAGCATTCAAAGCACCGGCACCCTTCGTGCCGCTGACCTTGCCGCTGTCTGCCTTGTCCTTGCCGTCCTGGTGGTTTATCTGCCCGTGCGAAATTATGATTTTATCAGATATGATGATGAGAAATATGTCACCGAAAACCCGCAAGTCCTCAGAGGGTTGACGGCGGAGACAACCCTGTGGGCATTTAAGACGACGGAGATAGGGTTTTGGCAGCCGCTTTCGTGGCTTTCACACATGGTGGATGTCTCGGTGTTTGGCCTTAACGCCGGTGGGCATCACTTAGTTAATCTCTTGTTTCACGTTATTAACACCGTCATATTATTTTTTGCCCTGACTGCCTTAACGGTACCGGTGTGGCGTAGTGCCTTTGTGGCGGCGCTGTTTGCGGCTCATCCCATGCATGTGGAGTCTGTGGCGTGGATAGCCGAGCGAAAGGATGTGTTGAGCGGGTTTTTTTGGGTCATTGCTATGTGGGCCTATGCGTATTATGTGAGGAGGCCGTCGGCGGGGCGTTATATGGCCGTGTTGTGTTGTTTTATATTAGGGCTGATGTCAAAACCGATGATGGTAACGCTGCCCGTTGTGCTGCTGCTTTTGGATTATTGGCCGCTTGGGCGATTTTCAGAGACAGCCGGCAGGGCTAAAAGAACATTCGGCGCGTTAGCGCTTGAGAAATTGCCGATGATTGGGCTTTCGATAGCCTCGGCGCTCATTACGTTTTTTACCGAGAAGGGCAGCAGGGCAATTGCTGTGGCACCGCTTGATGGACGCATTATAAATGCCGTCGTTTCATATGCCCGTTATATCGAAAAGATGTTTTACCCTGTGGGGCTTTCGGTTATATATCCAATAAGCAGCGTTGCCTTTTGGCAGGTTGTCAGCAGCGCCTGCGTGATAGTAACCGTATCGGGCAGCGCGGTATGGTATATGAAGCGGTATCCCTACCTGTTTACGGGGTGGTTTTGGTTTCTCTGTGTGATGTTACCGTCAATAGGGATAGTGAAATTTGGGGCGATGGAGTTTCAGGCGATGGCCGACAGATATACGTATATGCCATATGTGGGGCTTTTTATTATACTGTCTATGTCTGTGCCAGACGATTGGCTTAAGATTCCTGCAAAGAAATACGCCACCGCGGCAGCCGCGATTGTCGTGGTGATTATCTGTATGGTTATCTCCTCAATGCAGCTCCGGTACTGGCGCGATACCATCACGCTTTTTCGTCACGCCATCAGTGTTACTGACCGTAACTATGTGGCGTATAATAATCTTGGCACGGCTTTGGCGATAAAGGGTCAGGACAACGCCTCCTACGCCGCGTTTGAGATGGCCGTATCCATAGAGCCTTCGTACAAGACCGCGTACATAAACATGGGAAACATACTGCTCCAGAGGAATAATCCGCAGGAGGCGATTAAAAATTACGAAAAGGCCATCGCAATTGATACTCAGCAGCCGGGGGCATATCATGGAATTGGCGTGGCCCTCCTTACAATGGGAAAAAAACGAGAAGCTGCGGCGTATTTCGAAAAGGCCCTCGCCTTAGACCCAAATCATCAGGCGGCCAGACATTACCTGTCAACATTACGCCAGAGCGACGGTGAAAAATAACCCCGTGAGCAAAATTAATATATCTATCCCCGCCCTGATTGTCATCCTCACATTGTTTGTATTTTCTGACGTAAGAACGTTTGAATTTTTGAACTATGACGATAATGTTCATATAACCCTTAATCAGCGCGTGACAACCGGCCTCAGCGTGGAAAACGCCCGTTGGGCATTTACTCACTCACATGATGGCAACTGGTATCCCATCACGCTGCTTTCATATATGGCTACGGTTGCACTGTTCGGCATGAAGCCGGGCGCTCATCACATGGTTGGGCTTATCATCCACATAATGAACTCAGTCCTGCTGTTTGCACTGTTCTATCGTATGACACAGGCGCGGTGGCGAAGCGCCTTTGTTGCCTTGTTATTTGCCGTACATCCTATGCACGTTGAATCAGTTGCCTGGATATCAGAGCGGAAGGATGTCCTCAGCGCCTTTTTCGGATTTCTCGCCATCATAGTTTATACGTATTATGCCAAAAGGCCGTCCACCGTTAAGTATATATGCGTTCTATTGTGTTTTATATTCAGCCTTATGTCCAAGCCCATGCTGGTGACGTTGCCGTTTGTGCTTCTGCTGCTTGATTTCTGGCCTTTAGGGCGTTTTGATATGGGTGTTAAGCGGCTGTTATTAGAAAAAACCCCTCTCATTATTCTTTCTATCGTGTCATCGGTTGTAACAATACAGGCACAAAAGGCGTGGGGGGCGGTTGTCTCGCTTGAGTACCTGCCTCTTAGGATTCGCCTTGAGAATATACCAGTGTCCTATCTTCGTTATATTATAAAACTGTTTGTCCCTGAGGGGCTTGCCTTTTTTTATCCGATACCTGATGTCATACCCGTGTGGCAGACGGGCGTGTCGGTTATCGTCCTACTATCAATTTCTATAACTGTCCTTGTAATGGCAAGACGGCTTCCCTATGTATTTACCGGCTGGTTTTGGTACATAGTGACACTTGTGCCGGTGATTGGGTTTGTGCAGGTGGGGTTACAGGCGATGGCCGACAGATATACGTACATACCATACGTCGGCCTATTTGCCATAGCGGCAATGGCACCGCCATCGTCAATATTTAGAATGCCATATAGTAAAAGCATCATCTCAATTGCCGCCGCCGTGGTGGTCATCCTGTGTGTAGCGAGGTCAAAGGCGCAGGTGAGCTATTGGCACGACTCTGTAACCCTGTATGAACATGCGATAGAGGCAGGTGGCGATAACTTTATGGCCTACTATGGTTTGGGGACTGTGTTGTCTTTGGAGGGCAAGGCAGACGAGGCGGCCACGGCGCTAAAGAAATCTATCCTTCTGCGGCCCACATACGCGAAGGCCTATACGAATCTTGGGATGGTCTTGTTGTTTCAGCTTCAGAGGCCGGAGGAGGCGATTTCCTATTTTTATAAGGCCATTGAGTTAGAACCGCGAAGTGCCAATGCCCAAAACGGCGCTGGCGCGGCACTGGCGATGTTAAAGCGTCCCCGCGACGCCGTCGCGTACTTTGAGAAGGCGTTAGAGCTTGACCCCAATTTGGAGGAGGCGCGCAGGAATTTAGACCTTGTACGGCGCGAAGCAGGCCAATAAGCCTTCGTCGCTATGGCATTCTCTTGTCCTTGTTCTTCATTTTTTTCCACTTATACCAGATGATTTCGTTACTTCCGGAGGGGTAGATGAGGCGTTTAATCTTGCGGTATGGGGCACCCCATATGCGGTTATACCAACTGTTGAAGCCGGTGCGCCGGGCGAGGGACAGTTCTTCGGTGGTCATCAACTGTGGCTGAAAACGTTTCTTATGCTTATAAATATGGTAGATATCTTCTCTGATGAGGCTGTCAAATATCTTGTTGCTTATATGGCCGAAGATTCCCGGCAGCGGCCTGAAGTATATGCTGACCTGGAAATCAATGAGATAGGGGCGCATGTCCTCGCCGACGATGATATTACCGAGTTTGTTGAGGTCGAGGTAAAATATGCGCCGTTGATGCAGTTGTTCTATTATAGCCCGCAGGGAGTCGAAAAATGTTTCGGGAAGTACACCCTTAAACTCGTGAAGCGTGGTGCCTTCGGCGAAGAGGTGAAAATATCCCCTCATACCAAAGCGAGGCCCGAGGGGTGGAATACCTTCTATGCCGTCAATCTTTTTATATATGCCGTACTCGCGGCGAGAGAAAAACACGGCCAGAGGACGCAGCAGCAGCCCGAATATAAACCGGAAGTCGGAGAGTTTTAATACATACCGTAAGCCACCGCCGTTTTTATATAACACGTTGACAGAAAAGAAGTCCTCCTTCAGTATTTTTTCATACCTGAAGACATTCCCGTTTATCTCTACCTGTGAAGGATATTTTTTGTCCATTGTTGGCATTATGACACAGAGTGCCAACAGTAATCCAGTGGCCGGAGTACTGAAGCCGCCAACGAGCGGCAGGTGGAGTTCAAAGGATAGAACGTGGTGAGATTTACGGGGTGAAGGGGAGTTACTCCCCTTCGTCGTTAATCCT
>NZ_JBJUSG010000164.1:0-6699 GCF_046044395.1 Candidatus Magnetominusculus dajiuhuensis
GGGGGGGGGGGCTGCTTTACTATTGTGACACAGTCTGTTGTCCGGAATCGTCCCTTAAATGGTTGTTTCATGATGATTTTGCCTATTCTGAGGTATAAGGACAGATTCCGGACAAGCCGGAATGACAGACAAAGAAAAGAACAGTCTGGAAATCATTGCAACTTCCCATGAGAACTTGTTTTATTGGTTAGAACAAAATTACCGTGTATTTTTTGTCAAGCGGTATTGAAAAAAATTTCAGGTATATGTTATAACACCAAATGAGGGTGTCTTTAAGCAGGAAAATTAATATTCTCTTATTTCTGGTAACGTTGGTAGGGATATTTGAGCTTGCCGCAATATATTACTACCAGTCATTGCAGAAATACGACGCCAAGGTAATAAATCTGGCCGGCAGACAGCGGATGCTCTGTCAGATGGCCGAGAAATACGCCCTCTCAGCCGCGTATGAAGACTTCTCTGACAAAGAAAATCTCGTAAAAACCGTCACCGAATATGAACAGAACCTTAACACGCTCTACAAGGGCGGCGTTATTTCGGGAACAAAATTCCCCCCTGCTCCTAAGCGTACTATCGCACTGTTTCAAGAAAACACCTCCCTTCTTGAGTCATTTAAGGACAGCGCCTACGATATAGATACTCAGGACGCCGGCCTGAAAGTAAAACTCCACGAAAAAAGTACCGCCCTTCTTGACATAAGCAACAGGATAACAAACGAGTTTGCGTCTGTCTCTGAGGACAAGAACAAGTACCTGCGAGGTGTACTCATCTTTATGACCGTGGTCGGCGTCCTGATCTTTGCAATCGGTAGCCGCAAGGTGTACAAACTTATGAGTCCGCTCAGGACGCTTGCCGTGTCTGTCAGCAAAGTTGGAAAAGGAGATTACACCCAGAAAATAGCCCTGCCGGAGTCAGACGACGAGATCAGCGACCTTGCATATGCATTCAACAATATGGCATATAACCTGAGAACTACCGTGGTCTCTAAAGATTATCTAAACGGTGTGGTTGACGCAATGGGCGATATGCTGCTGGTCATAGACCTCAACGGGAAGATAAAAACAAATAACCGGGCTGTAAGCGGCATTCTCATGTTTGACTCGTATGAGCTTATAGGCACACAGGCGTCCGATTTGTTTGTGGTTGGTGACGTTATCAAAGAAAAACTCAAAGAGGTGCGCGCCCATGGCCCCTCGGGAAGGATAGACAGGATAGAGGGATGGTTAAAAACCAAAAACGGCAGGAAGGTAGCCGTTCAGTGCAGTTTCTCGATGATGAGGGGGGCTGAAAACGGCGACATCATCTGCGTGGCAATTGATATTACACAGAGAAAACACTACGAAGAGGATCTGAGAAAACTATCTATCGCCGTTGAGCAAAGCCTCAGCGCGATTGTGATTACCGACGCAAAAGGCAATATCGAATTTGTGAATCATAAGTTCACTGAAAATACGGGATATACGATGTCTGAGGTCAAGGGGAAAAATCCCAGAATCATGAAGTCCGGCAAACATGGCCCGGAGTTTTATAAACTCCTGTGGGATACAATAACGGCAGGGGATGAGTTTCGTGCCGATGTGTGCAACAAAAAGAAGGATGGCACCATCTACTGGCAATTCCTCTCTATAGCGCCAATAAAAGACACCGTAGGAAATATCACACATTTTATATCCGTACAGATTGACGACACCGAGCGCAAGCTTGCCGAAGAGCGCCTGAAACAACTAGCCCACTTCGATGTGCTTACTGGCCTGCCAAACCGTTTTCTCTATAAAGACCGCCTGGAGCAGAATATCCTTCAGGCCAAAAGGGCTGAGTTTAACTTTGCTATCATGTTCTTAGACCTCGACAAGTTCAAGTTTGTAAACGATACGCTTGGGCATCACGTGGGAGACCTGCTCCTGAAAGAAGTCGCCGCCCGGCTCAGGGAATCTGTGAGAGAATCCGACACGGTTGCCCGCATGGGAGGGGACGAGTTTCAAGTCCTCCTAACCAAAATCAATAAACCGACCGATGCCGCCGTCATCGCTGAAAAAATACTAAAGGCCATGAACGAGCCGTTTATTTTGAGCGAGCAGCGATGCAATATAGGCGTAAGTATTGGTATAAGCATATTTCCCGATAACGGGGAGAACATAGAACAGCTCACAAAAAACGCCGACATGGCGATGTATCATGTAAAGGAGCGTGGGAAGAACTGGTTTAAGTTCTATGACTCCGCCATGGACGCGGCTATCTTAGAGAAGGCAAACCTTGAGAGGGCGCTGAACATGGCGCTTAATCGTAATGAGTTCACGCTGCACTACCAGCCGCAGATAAACATCAAAACTGGCCAAATGGTCGGATGTGAAGCGCTTATCCGGTGGCAGCACCCAGAAATGGGACACATATCGCCTGACAGATTTATACCACTGGCCGAAGAGACAAATCTGATTGTGCCAATAGGGGAATGGGTGCTGCGAGAGGCCTGTAATCAGAGCAGGATATGGCGGCAAAACGGCTTCCCCGCACAACGCATCGGTGTAAATCTCTCCACGTACCAGTTCAAAGACCCGATGCTTGTGAAAAAGATAACCACAATACTGGAAGAGACCGCCATGGACCCCAGATACCTGGATCTCGAAATTACAGAAACCGGCCTGATGCAAAACATCGAAATAGGCATTGCAGCGATGAAGGAACTGCGCAGCCTTGGCGTAAGCATCTCCGTAGACGACTTCGGGACGGGATATTCGTCGCTGATATATTTAAAACGTTTCCCAATAGACATATTGAAAATAGACCAGAACTTTATAAGAAACTGCACGACAGATGCATCCGACGCCGTAATCACCTCAACGATAATCTCAATGGCACACAGCCTGAACCTGGGGGTAATAGCCGAAGGCGTTGAGACAATAGCACAGTTGGAGCTGCTCAGGATTTTCGATTGCGACGAGGTGCAGGGCTATATATTCAACAGGCCAATCCCTGAGGAAGAGTTCAGCAAACTCCTTGAAGAGGAACACGTTTTTACCCTGATTGACTAGGATTAACGACGAAGACATCTGCACGTACCATCAAAAGGATTAACGACGAAGGGGGGGTAACCCCCCCTTCACCCCGTAATCTCGCCCACGCTTTATCTGTTGCGTTTGGGCTGCCGCCCGTTGGCGGCTTCCAGAACTCCAACCAAAGGCTTGGGTTATCTTATATACCCGCTATTGAGTGTATCCTGTCAAGGATTTTTTTGGCTATCTCGTCGGGCCGGAATTTGGGAAGGAAATCGTTAGAGCCGACCTGCTTGGCCTTGTCAACGTTTGACTTGTTGCTTAGTGAGCTGTGTAGTATGACATAAAGCCCGGCCAGTTTAGGGTTGCCCTTTATCTTTCTCGTAAATGTAAAGCCATCCATGCCCGGCATCTCAATATCCGATATTATCATGGCAAACCTTTCTGTAATCGGGACGTCGTCGTTTGAAAATTCCTCCAACAATTGAATGGCGTTAACCGCGCTATCCATCATCGTATATGTTACGCCCAGTTTTTCAACGACAGATTTCAGCATCATTAGCGCCGACTTTGAATCGTCAACTATGAGCAGGTGATAGTCCTTAAAATTGACGGTCTTGGCCTCTTTTTCGATATTCTCCTTAAAATCATCTGATAGCTCCTCTTCAATGCCTATTGTCTCTGCGAGTATTTTCTCTATGTCGAGCAGTTGAATCGTCTTGCCGTCGTCCGTATAGGCAAGGGCAGTCAGGCACGCCGTTTTGCTCATAATAGCCGAAGGGCTTTTCACGTCCTCCCAACTGCGGTTAATCAGCGTGTTGGGGGAATTAATTAAGAACCCGTGAATCAGATAGTTGTATTCGCACACAATCACGTAACTTATAGTATTTTTGTAGTCAACGGGTTCCATCTCCAGCGCGTCTGACAGATCAATTACGGCAATTGACTTACCCCTGAAGTTAATCGTACCTTTTACAGCGGAATGGGAGTTAGGCATTTTGGTGATTTTAGGTGGACACTCAAGGACCTCAATTATCTTAAAGACGTTTATCCCGTACAGCTGGTCATCGCTGAGGTAAAACGTCAGCATCTCCAATTGGTTTGACATGGCCAGATTAGTCCTCTGTTCGATTTCATCCACGACGTTGCTCATCCCTAACCTCCCTTATAATGAAACTTAATAACCAAATTATACTTGTTCTTATCGGCTTTTGTATAGATTTATTTAACCGGTTGCATACTGTAACGGGGTATTTACAAAACACGACAATATATTTTAGAATGTTACTGATGAGCAACAAATTTTGGGATGACACAGACAGGTTGGTCTTTCTGCGTGAGAGGGCAAATAACCTCTTCCACCATGACGCTCAGGGGGACTTAACCTCGCGGCGCGCTTACACATGGGTGCCCCCCTTTGACATCTTCGAGATGGAAGGGGAAATCATCGTAAGGGCAGATATACCCGGGGTCAGACTGGAGGATATATCAGTCGTTGTCGAAGGGGAAAACGTCATTACAATAAAAGGGGAACGAAAACCCGGGCACTCCGACAGGGAGTATTTCCACTGTATGGAGAGGAGTTTTGGGCGTTTTATGAGGTCTTTTAAACTCCCCGACGCCACAGACATAGACGCCATCAGAGTAGTCCTTTCTGACGGCGTCCTCAGCGTTTCGATACCGAAAACTGGCAGTTGAGAGGATAAAAGAATACCTGATGCTCATAGGCGTGATGTCGGACTCTCACGACAGTATGGCAATGCTGGCAAAGGCGGTAAGGGTGTTCAATGAAAACAATCTCCGGTATGTCCTGCACGCTGGTGACTACACCTCCCGCTCTGCCTTCAGGATTTTAGGGGATTTGAAGGCGGAATTCATTGGGATTATTGGCAATAATGACGGTGAAGTTCTTACGACCATGGGCGTAGGTCCGCTGTTGTTAAATAACGTACCGCAGGGCCGGATATACAGACAGCCCCACGAATTTACTATTGACAACAAAAAATTCATCATGGTTCACGAGCACTTCGAAGTTGACTCTATCGCCAGGAGCGGCCGCTGCGATATTCTCATATATGGACATACGCACAAGGCGGCGGCAAGGACATGCGGCACGACATACGTCTTAAACCCCGGAGAGCTATGTGGTTGTCTTCACGGCAGCGCGACCGTGGCAATTTTAGATACACAGATGATGGAGGCGCGCTTTATAGGGCTGGATTAGCTTTATAAGGCTGGATTAATTGCTCCCCCCATTGACAGTAAATGAAATATTTTGCAAAAATCGCGCTGGAATATTTATAATCACATGGTTTTAATACAATTCAACTAAATTAAACGCACTAAGGAGGGTTTAGAAATGCCGAAAAAAGTAGCTCTATTGACAGCCGGGGGCCTTGCCCCGTGTCTAAGTTCAGCAGTGGGCGGATTCATTCAGCGTTACGCTGAAATATCGCCCAACACCGAGGTCATAGGTTTTACAAATGGCTATGACGGGCTTCTCAGGAAGAACTTTTTAAAGGTCACGGCGAAGGTGAAAAAGACCGCCCATCTGTTACAGGATTTTGGCGGCAGCCCGCTTGGCAACAGCAGGGTAAAGCTCTCAAACGTAAAGGACTGCGTAAAGAAGGGTCTCGTCAAAGAGGGCCAGGACCCGCTGCACGTGGCGGCTGAAAACCTCAAGTCCCTGGGTATTGAGGTTCTTCACACCATAGGCGGCGACGACACGAGCCTCACGGCGGCTGAGCTGGCAAAATATCTCCACACCAACGGTTACAATCTGACAGTAATCGGCCTTCCAAAGACCGTAGATAACGACGTTACACCAATTGCGCAGACCCTTGGGGCATTCACAGCCGCAGAGAATGGCGCGCGTTTTTTCCTGAACGTTGTGGCCGAGACATCTGCAAACCCCAAGATGCTCATCGTTCACGAAGTCATGGGAAGGAACTGCGGCTACCTGACCGCGAGGACCGCCTACGAGTATAACGAAATGATCAAGAAAACAGAGTTCCCTGACAGCTTTGGCATCTCTGACGATACATACGGAATTGACGCCGTATTAATCCCTGAGGTTGATTATGATTTAGACAAGCTGTCAGACCACCTCAAAAAAAGGATAGAGAAGAATGACTGCGCCAAGATATTTATATCAGAGGGCGCTGGTGCGTCGGGAATCGTAAAGGAGCTGGAGGCGAAGGGTTTAGAAGTACCGCGCGACGCCTTCGGACACGTGAAGCTGGACAAGGTAAACGTAGGTCAGTGGCATGCCGATGTCTTGTTGGCAAAGACAAAGGCAGAGAAGGTACTGGTTCAGAAAAGCGGCTATTATTCAAGGGCGGCAAGGGCCAACAAACAGGATTTAATGTTGATTAAGTCAATGGTTGACCTAGCGGTGGAGATGGCGGTCAAGGGCGTACCCGGCATAGTAGGACACGACGAGGAGCGCCACGACGTCCTTAGAACTATAGAATTTGACCGAATCAAAGGCGGCAAACCCTTCAACCCAGAAGTAAGCTGGTATAAAACCCTATTAAAAGAAATCGGCCAGCCCGATTTTAAATAATCCGCGGGATATGCCCCCCCGCGTCTCTGAGCGGGGGGATTGTATTCTTTGATTGCTATCCATAGTTATATCAAAATGCGTTCATAAAAGTAATTCTATTTTTAAATCATATGTGCATTAATAATCAGTGATTAGCGTATTTAT
>NZ_JBJUSG010000165.1:0-6590 GCF_046044395.1 Candidatus Magnetominusculus dajiuhuensis
TTAGGACATTTCTACTTTGGTAGAATAGGACATTTCTATTTTGGTATTACAGTTAAGCCCTGATTACAAAAAAAAGCAAAAGGAAGGAAACCGTAAGCCGGGTTCCTTCCTTATTGCAATATCAATTGATGCTTACAGCCTATTTGTAGCGCTTATCGAAGTCTTCTTTTGCTTTCAACCTCGTGGCCGTAACGGCAGGGTCTTCATTTCCAACCGACCATCTGTGATTGTCGGAGGCTTGGACCTCGTGAAGCAGCTTTTCAAGCTCTTCTGCCTTCATATTAGCATCCTTGTTAGCGCTCTTCTTGCCCATCTCTATGATCTCTTTAAGCTCAGGCACATATTCGCCGTACCAGTGCTTCGCTATCTCATAGTTGCCATGCCACTGGGTATAATCGGGCGCTTGCATAGAGGCCCCGTGGCGCGCTCTTCTGCCCTCGTGATGCCAGATCTCAAACCATGTGTAATCTATCTTATTAGACATGTTGGCATACTCTTTGCCTTTTACCGCTTTCAGTACCTCGGTGGCCTTCTTAAACAATTTCTCGCCAGGTATTGCCCACTTCTCGCTGTATAACTGCATCTCGGCCTCATACTGAATGAAAAACGCGTCTGTGAAATTCACATTGTGACATGACACGCAGACTTTTTTCATGTTGGCCCGGCGCATATCTCCAGTAACCTTGCCAGATGGAAGTCCCCACACCAAATCCGTTTCATGCGCCTGCTTCAACTGTGCCGGGCGATTGTTCCACTTTATGCGTAAGCCGACATTGTGTGTTACAGGCATGTCTTTTGTTGCAGACATGTGGCAGGTGGCACAAGTTGGAGCGGTAGAGTAATCCTCTCCCAACACCCACTTATTCGAATCCAGATTCATCTTGTCCTTATTGGCATAGTAATTGATACCGTGCTTGGACTCATTATAAATCTCTATCTGAGGATGGTCAGGCCCCATGTGGCATTTACCGCAGTTTTCAGGCTGACGTGCCTGTGCTACGGAAAAGTCGTGGCGCTGATGACATGCCGAACAACTTCCCTCCGAACCGTCAGGGTTAATCCTGCCCATACCTGTGTTTGGCCATGTTGCAGGGTCGAGCTTGCCGTCTTTGTTTACTTTAACCGTAGTACCGTGACACTGCCAGCAACCGTTTACAGCCGCCGCCGATACCCCCTTAGGGAACGCCTCTGTCTTCATTCCCATATTACCCTCGGCTACATCCGCTATTATATTATCCATAGAACCAATTATATGCGCAGCCTTTGAATGATGTGAATTTTCAAACTCATCAAACTCTTTGGTATGGCACTTGCTACAGTCCTTGGGGGAGACGATTACCGATATGGTTGCGCCGTTGTGCTCAAACGCCCCCGGGTCCCCCTTCTTTTTCATATGACACTCGTAACAACCTACATTTGCCCTGAAATGCTTACTCTTGCCCCACTGCTGGTATATGCTGGTTGTCGTGCCCTGGTGGCACCCCACACACGCCTGGCTCTCTTTGGACAGTTCCTTTGGTATCTCCAACTTCAGTTCCGCATAGGCGGACGTTGCCACAACCAACATCAACACCAGTACAAAAACAAACCTCTTGTTCATACTCTCCTCCTTAAAGATAGTCTTAATTTTTAGCGCTCCACCAACCTCCCTGAAACTCCCGACCCTTTACCTCCTCAGATTAACTTAGATTTATTACCCACCTCTACGCGGGTATCAGCAGCTTTTACCATAATCATTCTGAACAGGGCCATCATAACATATTAATCATACTAAGTCAGTAACTATAATCACACTATTGTATAATTTGTAATATCTCAAAATCAACCAGAACACCTCGCGGCTTGCTATTTTCTTTGGGGGAAGGTTACTATTCGGCAGGGTAATACCAGGGTTGACACAGTGTGTTCAGCAGACCCACTATGAGGGAAGTGTATAAATGGCCAGTGATGTGGTGATAAATGCGAGGTTTCTTACGCAGCCTTTTACCGGAGTGCAAAGATACGCCCTTGAAATATCAAGGCACCTCAGCGGAAGGGACATAACCTTTGTAAGCCCCTCAGGGCCGATAAAAACATCCGGCTTAAACGTGCGGCAATATGGAAGCCTGAAAGGCCACCTATGGGAGCAGCTCGACCTGCTCAGCTATTTAAAGACAAATGGCAATCCCCTGTTATTTAATCTCACACAGACATCGCCTTTTTTTTACAAACGCTTTGTGTTAACACTCCACGATATTTCCTTCTTAATAAACCCTGAGTGGTACTCAAGGGGCGTGCGCCGCCTGTACAGCGCCCTCGTGCCAAGGCTTGCGCAGAGGGCACTGAAAATCATTACTTCAAGCTGGTTTTCTAAGGGTGAGATTATAAGGCATTTGAATATACCAGAAAACAGGATAACAGTCATCGGCGGTGCCGTCTCAGAGGGTTTTTCAGAGAAAAAGGCCAAAGAAGGTTTTGCGGAGCCGTTGGGGGACTATATCCTCGCGGTATCTTCCCTGAATCCAAGGAAGAATCTTTACAACCTTATCCGTGCCTTTAAGGAGTGCCGCTTCAACGGCATTAAATTAGTCGTCGTGGGTAACACAAGCAGTGTATATCCGGGCAGCCATAGTGATTTAATAGGAAAGATGATTGATGACAACATCCATCTCTTCAACTATGTTACCGATGAGCAACTTGCCGCCCTGTATAGTAATTCGTTGTTTTTCGCATATCCATCTCTTTATGAGGGGTTTGGGATACCTCTGCTTGAGGCCTTTGTCTGCGGATGTCCGGTTATGGCGTCAAACACTTCCTCCATGCCGGAGGTATGTTCTGACGCCGCTTACTATGTCAACCCCTATGATGTTGACAGCATCGCCAACGGTTTAAAAGTCATGGTTGAAGACGCGGGACTAAGGCAAAACCTCGTGGAAAAGGCCACCATGAGGGCGGCTCAGTTCAGTTGGAGAGAATCTGCCGCCGCCTGTCTCAAAATAATTGAGGAGTGCGGATGAAAGTCCTGCAACTCGGCAAATCCTATCCACCCATTAAGGGGGGAATCGAGACAGCCATTTTAAATATTACGGAGGGCCTAAACGCTTGTAACATCAGGTGTGACGTCTTAGGGTCTAACGACGAAAATACTTACCACGAGCAAACCATCGGCCAATATAAAATATACAGGACAAAATCCTTAGGGAAAATATTCTCTTTATCCATTTCCCCCCAGCTCATAAACAAATATCTTAGGATAAAGGACAATTACGACATAGTTCACGTACACTTTCCGGACCCGCTGGCAGTGGCGGCAGTTTTTCTTGCCAGGCCCAAAGGCATAGTTGTCGTACACTGGCACAGCGATATAATAAGACAGCGGCATCTGGCAAAACCCCTTCAATTTCTGATTAACTGGCTCCTAAACCGCGCGGACGCGATTATTGCCTCAAGCGAAGCCTATGTCAGGACTTCTGAGTACCTGAGGGGCTTTTTCAATAAGACCGTAATAATTCCATATGGGATAAGGACATCTGAACTTACGGTGAATGAAGACACGGTTGCCGCAATAAGACACCTTTACAAGGGGAAAATAATTATCTATTCCCTCGGCAGACTTGTATATTACAAGGGATTTGACCATTTAATTGAGGCAGCAAGGTCTCTCTCCAACGACTATGCCGTTGTCATAGGGGGAGACGGGCCACTTTTAAATAGACTAAGAAAATCTATTGACATCAACAGGCTTGCTGACAAGGTGTTTTTGCACGGCCATATTAACAATACGGACATGGGTTCCTACTACGAGGCGTGCGACATATTCTGCCTTCCCTCGACGGAGCGCTCCGAGGCCTTCGGGATTGCGTTAGTTGAGGCAATGTCCTTTGGAAAACCCCTCGTCACTACAAACATACCAACAGGTGTGAGCTGGGTAAATCAAGATGGCCTCACGGGGCTTGTCGTAAACCCGGGGAATGCCGGGCAACTCGCAGAGGCAATACAGACCATCTCCACCGATGAACGGCTTTACCACTTTTTCTCAGGTAACTGCCGCAAAAGATACCAGTCGTTTTTTTCACAGGATAAGATGATAGATACGATTGTCTCACTGTATGTTGAACTGTTAGCAAGACAGTAACAATCTCTTATGGCGAATAGACGGCGCTGATAGAGTAATCCTGAGTCATGATGGCCCTGATAACACTGACAGGCGCCATTGACCTTCCGCCTACCGACAGTTGTGAAAGCACACTGCCGGACTTAGGCAAGAAGTAGAATAATCTCGTCGCTCCATAAGGCACGGACAGACTGCCGGACTGAGTCAGGGTAGTTTGCAGGTTAAAACTGTCGTCATAAACCAGCACCGAACCGCCGCCTGATATTGCAACAGAAGCCGTTTGTGTCGAGCTATTTGTGACAGTCTGAACAAGGGCCGCCGAAAGAGAAGACGGATTTGCCGCGTCTCCGCTGTAACCCGCCACAATTGAATGCGTGCCAACAGACAGTGTTGACGTTGTATAGGAGGCCTGCCCACTGCTGTTAAGCGTAACAGTGGAAAGGATTGTAGTGCCATCCGCAAAGGCAACAGTACCCGTAGGTGAAGAGCCGGTAACGGTTGCGGTAAACGTCACCGCCGCACCGTACGTTGATGGATTCAGGGATGAGGTAACGACCGTTTGCGACGTGCCACCTGTGACAGTCTGAACAAGGGCCGCCGAAAGAGAAGACGGATTTGCCGCGTCGCCGAGATACCCCGCCACAATTGAATGCGTGCCGACAGACAGTGTTGACGTTGTGTAGGTGGCCTTTGCACTGCTGTTAAGCGTAACAGCGGAAAGGACTGTCGTACCGTCCGCAAAGACTACGGTGCCTGTGGGTGAAGAGCCGGTAACGGTTGCGGTAAACGTCACCGCCGCGCCGTACGTTGATGGATTCAGGGACGAGGTAACGACCGTTTGTGTCGCGCCATTTAGGACAGTCTGAACAAGGGCAATCGAAGTAGAAGCCGGATTCACTGTGTCGCCGCTATAAATCGCCGTAATTGGATGTCTGCCGGTGGTCAGTGCTGACGTCGTATAGGCAGCCTGCGCGCTGCTGTTAAGCGCAACTGTGGACAGAACCGTGGCATTGTCCATAAATGTGATAGTTCCCGTTGGTGGAGGGCCGGTGGGCAAAGAGCCGTAAACTGATGCTATGAATGTCACCGACGCCCCGTATGTCGAGGGGTTCAGGGACGAGTTAATCGTCGTAGTCGTTCCCGCCGCTTTCCAAACCCCTACCTGCACCGGCGAAAAGCGCGTGGTATATGTGCCGTCTCCTAATTGGCCTTCGCCATTATAGCCCCAAGCCCAGAGTGTGCCGTCACTTTGTACCCCTAACGAGTGATAACTGCCAGCGGATACGGATGCCCATGCGGAAGTCCCTATCTGCTCAGGTGAGTTGACAGCGTACGCTGTTGTATTATTGTCTCCTAATTGACCGTAACTGCCATAACCCCAGGCCCAGAGAGTGCCGTCACTTTTTATCCCTAATGTGTGATAGTCTCCCGCTGATATGGATGACCACTTAGAAGTCCCTATCTGCTTAGGTGAGTAGACATAGGACAAAGTTGAATTGTCTCCTACCTGGCCGTAGTAGTCATAACCCCAGGCCCAGAGAGTGCCGTCACTCTTTAACCCTAATGTGTGATAGCCTCCGGCGGATATGGACGACCACTGAGAAGTCCCTATCTGTTCAGGTGAGGTGACATAGTACGTTGATGTATTATTGTCTCCTAACTGCCCATAGCCGTTATAACCCCAGGCCCAGAGAGTGCCGTCACTTTTTATCCCTAATGAGTGATAATAACCCGCGGTTACGGATACCCAATTTGCAGAAGTCCCTATCTGAACTGGCGAGTAGCGAGAGGTATATGTGCCATCTCCTAATTGGCCATAGTAATTATAACCCCAAGCCCAAAGAGTGCCGTCGCTTTTTATCCCTAACGTGTGATACACGCCCGCGGTTATGGACGACCACTTAGAAGTCCCTATCTGCTTGGGCGAGTAGACGTAGGACGAAGTTGAATTGTCTCCTACCTGGCCATAGTAATCATAACCCCAAGCCCAAAGAGTGCCATCACTTTTTATCCCTAACGTGTGATAATAACCTGTCGCTACGGAGGCCCAGGCAGATGTCCCTATCTGCTCCGGGAACACGGCGTAGTACAGTGTGTTGTTATCTCCCAATTCGCCATAACCATTATAACCCCAAGTCCAAAGAGTGCTGTCACTTTTTATGCCTGCGCTGTGATATCCACCCGCCGACACAGACACAGCCGCTAACGCATAAGCGCTGACACAAAGGACACTTATAAAAAAAACGACAAAAAAGACCACTCTTCTTACTATATTTCCACTACACATGATTGAATCCTCCTCATTAAGACTGCCATAATCAATAACGCTATTGCCCACCGCAAATATCCCCTTGTTTTCACGTCTGGATTGATATAATCAGGCCACAGTAGGATATACCATATACACATCTGGATTGTCAAGGGGAAATATATTTTTGTCACGGTAAATTTGTTCTCCATCATAAGTAAGCGGTAGTTGCTTAGTTTGTTGCCATCC
>NZ_JBJUSG010000166.1:0-6562 GCF_046044395.1 Candidatus Magnetominusculus dajiuhuensis
GGGATGCCCTCGCAGGGAAATCAACGGGTGTAGTTATTTAGACGCTTACTTTTCTCTATGTTGTTTGGGGATTGTCACTCAGGATAACTGCTATAGTCTATCTGTATCCCGCAGTCGTTACAGTTTATGAACTCCTCTCCTTCGCACCTGACGTAGATAATCAGTCCGCAACTGCCACATACGACACGCAGACCGCCACTGTCTCTTATGACTGCCGATGTTACCTGATGGCCTCTGATGGCAATTATGGAGATTGGGTACCGGCTTATAGTGAGGAGTGCTCCGCAGTGGCCACACTTGTGTCCCTCTGCGCCGGGGGATATGACGTTATCAGTAACACAGTTTGGGCACAGTGCATGATAGCTATTGTCCAGTCCGTATCTCAGACAGTATTTGTCTATATTCAGTTCCATATGATGGACATAGAAACAGATTAACCGTCTTTGTTGATTTCGGTTATAAGTTCCTTCAATATGTCCTGAGCCTTGTCATTTTCTATCTGACAGGTGCCCGCGTTAGCGTGTCCACCGCCGCCATACCTGAGCATCAACTCTCCGATGTTTGTTTTGGACGATCTGTTGACTATGGACTTACCGACAGCAAAAACTGTGTTTTGCTTGTTTACTCCCCATAAGGTGTGGATGGAGATATTACATTGGGGATAGAGGGCATATATCATAAACCTGTTGCCGGGATAAATTATCTCCTCATTTAACAGATTCAGAACAACGAGGTTATCATGTACGGTTGCGCAGCGTTTTATCTGTTCCTTAAAACGTTCCTCATAGCCAAAATAGAGGTCTATTCTTTCTTTGACGTCAGGCAGGGCGAGGATTTCGTCAATCTTGTGTCTTTTACAGTATGATATCAGTTCCATCATGAGGGCATAATTGGAGATTCTGAAGTCTCTGAATCTGCCAAGGCCTGTACGCGAATCCATCAGGTAGTTTAAGAGCACCCATCCGTTAGGATGAAGTATTTCATCTGTGGTAAATTGGGCGGAATCACCCTTGTCCACAGCCTCCATTATGTCCTTCGATATTTCTTTAAATTTACTGTCCCCGCCAAAGTAATCATAAACGACCCTGGCCGCGGAGGGAGCTTCGGGGTGAATAATGTGGTTGTCTTTCTTACCAACTCTGATTGTCTCACTTGAGTGGTGGTCGAAAGCAAGGTAAACGCCATGCACATAAGGCAGGTTGGTGGTAATGTCCCTGCCGGTTATTTCTATCTTGCCGTCTTGCATGTCTTTTGGGTGGACGAATTTTATATCGTCAATCAGGTCAATTTCATTTAACAAAACCGCACAAACCAGTCCATCGAAATCGCTTCTTGTTACCAGTCTATACTTGTCTCCCCCTTCTGGCATTTTTAACCTCCATCAAGTATTTATAGTAATTATTGTCTTTGATATGAGTTTTTGTCAATATGTATGTAAAAATATCTCATCAGGCATCCTCCCCCAATCCCTTTTCCCCGACCAGCCCCTTTGGTAATATTGATTTATTGGCTGGCTTTCCTTTACGATAGAGTATTGCTGAGTTTATTTGAGGTAGGTGAATCTTTTATAACCAGGATAAGGGCGTTCATTATGCTGGCAGTTGTGCTTATAGTTGCACTGATGGCCTCGCCGCCGGTCTGGGGCGAGGGCGAGGGTGGGCTGAAGGGGGCGTCTTTTGTCCCTCAGTGGGTTCCTCAGGCGCAGTTTGCCGGCTATTACGTGGCATTCGATAAGGGGATATATAAAAAATATGGCATAGATTTAAAGATCATCACCGGCGGCCCCGAGAATCCGCCAACCTCGCTGCTTGATAATGGGACTGCTGATTTTGCCTCTGTATGGCTTTCAACCGCTATTAATTCACGGGCACATGGACAAAAACTGGTCAATATCGCCCAAATCATAAGGCGTACCTCGCAGATGCTGGTCGCCAGAAAAAAGAGCGGCATCACTACCCCGCAGGACCTAAACGGCAAAAAGGTGAGCATCTGGAGCGGGGACTCCTCTATTCAGGGCCTTGCCTTTATTAAAAAATATAATCTTACAGTAAAAATAGTAACTCAGTCCCCTACAGTAAACCTCTTCATGCGCGGGGCGGTTGACGCTGCCTCAGCCATGTTGTATAACGAATATCATACGATGTTAAACTCCGGGCTTGACTCTGATGAGCTTATGACGTTTTCTTTCTACGAACACGGGGTGAATTTCCCAGAGGACGGCCTGTATGTATCTGAGGAGAAGTTCGCGGCTGACCCGGAGCTGTGCTGCGCCTTTGCGCGGGCATCCATTGAGGGTTGGCTCTATGCCTTCGCGCACACGGATGAGGCCATTGATATTGTGATGAAATATATGTTTAAGGCACATGTCCCGTCCAACACTGCCCATCAGAGGTGGATGCTCGCTAAGATGAGAGATTTGATAATCCCTGACAATGATACCGCCCATATCGGCATATTGCGGCAAGAAGACTATGAACGCACGGCGGCTGAACTTAAGGCGGACGGCCTGATAGAAACAATTCCAGAATTCAATTCGTTTTATAAGAACTGTGTTAAAAAATAGAGGCATAACCTTTAAGCTCATCTTTTTGCTCCTTACGGGCAGCACATTGATACTTGCCCTGATCTTTAAATATAACTACGAACTGACAAAAAAGATAATTTTAAGGACCGCCGAAGACAACGCCAAGCACATTGCAACCATAGCCGTCAACAAGATAGAAGGTGTGCTGAATATCGTTGAGCGCGTCAATAAAAACACTGTCAGTTACATGGAAAGCATTGACGAAACGAAGGATGACGTAAAGGCGAGACTGCGTCATGTACTGCAAAATAATCATGAGATATACGGCGCGACAGTTGCCTATGAACCTTATACTCTTGACAAAAACCTGAAATATTTTGGCTCCTATTATTTCAGAAGAGACGGCGCTTTGAAGTTTATAAATTTCGGCAGTGAAAAAGACAACTATTTTAACCAGGACTGGTATCAAATCCCGATTGAGCTTGGAAAACCCGTGTGGAGTGAACCATATTTTGACCCCGACGCCGAAATAATCGAGTCAACATACAGTGTACCGTTTAGAGACAATGCCACTGGAGAGAACTATATCGGCATCATGGCAACCGATGTGGATTTAAATTGGCTTCACGAGACGGTTGCCTCCGTAAAGATGTTCAAAACCGGATACGCCTTTCTGATCTCAAAAAATGGCACTATTGTCACGCACCCTAATAAAGAACTAATAATGAACGAAAGCATATTCAGCATTGCCGAAACAAGGGCAGACAAGAAACTGCGCGAAATAGGCAAGGCCATGATAAGAGGCGAGACGGGGTTTAAGCAAATCGACAGCTTTGGCCCGGTCAACAAATCCAAAAAATCACAGAAAGCGTGGTTGTTTTATATGCCGCTGAAGTCGGAGGGCTGGGCGCTTGGTTTAGTTGTGCCGGACGAAGAGCTGCTTGCCGACATCGTGACACTGCATGAAAAAGATAGCTTGATAGCGTTGCTGGGGGTGTTGATTCTTACCATTTTTATCGCCTCGATTTCCGCTTCGATAACACGCCCGCTGAGAAGACTTGCCTCCGCCACAAAAGACATGGCTAACGGCAACCTCGACGATTGCAAGTTGCCTCATGCCGAAACTAAAGACGAAATCGGAGCCCTTACAAACTCGTTTATCTACATGAAAAGCGCCCTTAAGGAATATATCAGGGAATTGACCGAGGCCACGCGGGCAAAGGAACAAATAGTGAGCGAACTAAAGATTGCCCACGATATTCAAATGAGTTTTTTGATTAAACTATTTCCGCCGTTTCCCGACAGGGCTGATTTAGACTTATTCGCCACAATCATGCCCGCGAAAGAGGTCGGAGGGGATTTTTATGACTTCTTTTTTATTGATGACACGCACCTGTGTTTTCTCATAGCGGATGTATCCGGCAAGGGGGTGCCAGCGTCACTGTTTATGGCAATGACCAAGACGTTGCTAAAGGCGCAGACCTCAGTTGGGTTGTCTCCCAACAAAATACTCTCCGACGTTAATGGAAAACTGGCAAAAGACAACAACGTCAATATGTTTGTGACAATCTTTTTCGGCATTTTAGACACCGAATCCGGCGTGGTAGAGTTCGCCAACGGTGGACATAACCCGCCGCTGCTATACAAAAAAGACACGGCGGAGCTTATACCTTTAGAGTGCGCCGGCGTTGTCGTAGGGATTATGGAGGAAGACATCATGTTTGACAAGGGAACGATTACAATGCAAAGCGGCGACTTTATCCTCATGTACACGGATGGCGTGACTGAGGGCATTAATGAAAAGGATGAGGAATTCGGCGAGGAAAGGCTAAACCGCCTGATTGTGGAAAACCACGACAAGCCAATAAAGGAGTTTATCACGCTGATAAACGAGGCGGTAAAGCAATTCTCTAATGGACAGCCGCAGTTTGACGACATTACGTTAATGATATTAAAATATGAGGGCGTAGACAACGCTACCCACAAGGAGAAACCATGAATATATCAATACGGCAGCAAAGCGGTGAAATCGCGGTAGCCATAATAAGCGGGCGCATAGATACGGTTGCCGCCCCGGTAATTGAGAAAGAGATACAGGATGCCATCGCTGGCGGTAAGAATAAGATAGTCATTGATTTATCGGGGTCGGACTACATAAGCAGCGGCGGCCTGCGGGTGCTTCTTGGGACGGCGAAGGATTTAAAGGCCAAAGGCGGGGATTTGCGTCTGTGCGGGTTGACCACCAATGTGATGAAGATATTCAAACTGGCCGGATTCACAAAGGTATTTACTATCTGCGAAACAGAGACCGAAGCGATACAGAGCCTTTCGTAGAGCCGGTTGTTTGGCCTGTGGATAAGATTGTTTATAGATAGGATTAAAGACACTATCGGGAAATACTCGATGCTGTGCGACGGTGACACGGTAATTGTCGGGCTTTCGGGCGGGGCGGACTCTGTGACGTTGCTTCACGTCCTGAGGGGGCTTGATTTGAGCCTGAGCCTCTGCGCCGTCTACATAGACCATGGGCTTAGGCCCGCTGAGACACCGCACGAAGTGGAATTCTGCGCGAGTTTGTGCAAGGGCATTGGGGTGTCCTTTTGCCATGAACAGATTTCCCTCCCACCCAAAATAATAGCAAACACACAGGATACGTTAAGAGAACTACGGTATGAAATCCTTGAGAAGATGGCATATGAGCGTGGGGCAGTCAGAATTGCCCTCGGCCACAACAAGGACGACCAGGCCGAGACCGTCCTGTTGAATTTCTTACGGGGAAGCGCCCTGTCGGGCCTTGGAGGAATCCCCCCCTGCAGGGGAAAGATAATAAGGCCGCTGATTGAGACAACGAGGGTGGATATAGAAAAATACCTTGATTCAAATGGCCTTACATTCGTCACAGACTCGTCGAATCTGACACAGAAATATAAGCGCAACAAGGTTCGCCTTACGCTGCTGCCTGCCCTGAAGGCATATAACCCAAACATTGTGGATACGTTATCAAGAAACGCCGACATCATAAGGGATGAAAATAGCTACATGGAAAGGGTTGCGATTAAAAAAACCATGACCCTGATAAGCCGCAAGTCCGACCAGCGGGTTGAACTATTCCTGTCGCCGCTTCAGACCATTGAAAAGTCTGTCCTCAGAAGGGTTCTAAAAACTGCCCTTAGTTCGGTTGATACACTCAAGGGCATAGGCGCGGTGCATATTGACGACATTATTGGATTGGTAAATAACGCCGCCACCGGCGCTTCAATTCGTTTGCCAAAAGGGATAAGGACCATCAAAGGCTATTCCATTTTGACCATAACGAAGGAGGATAAACCCGCGCAAATTAATACATACGCCTTAAACACACCCGGAGAGCTGGCCGTCAAAGAGGCCAGGGTTGTGATAAGGGCAACTCTGACAGGCGCGGCAGAAGACGCTCCAGACAAGCGAAGCACAATCGTAGACGGTGAACGCCTGATTAACCCATTGACCGTGAGGGGGCGATGCAACGGGGACTTTTTTTATCCTCTGGGATTTGGCAAGAGAAAAAAGGTGCAGGATTTCTTTGTTGACGAGAAGGTGTCAAAGGATGAGCGAGACAGTGTGCCGCTTATCTATTCAGGCGGTGATTTGGTCTGGATAGCCGGCATGAGAGGCGACGAGAGGTTTAGACCGACGGCAGAGACGAAGATATTCGTCAAACTTGAGCTGCTGCAAATGAAGACGTAATTTGCGGCGTTGTCATTGCTCCATAACCCGCTGTATTGCCCACATTAGCCGTTCATGTGTCCAGCCAAGCTCCTCAGCACATTTGACTATCTTCTCATAGACAAGGCGCTCATGCGCGTCCAAGATTGCCGCGCCTCCATTGATTACCTTTCTAAGCACCCCACGGTCTGCCTGATGCAGGATGTCGTATATTTCATTGGCGTTCATTGAGGATATTAATCTCCGCTCTAACCTACCATATCTTCCAGCATTTCCGTAATATCCGTAAGCGTCTAAATAACTACACCCGTTGATTTCCCTGCGAGGGCATCCCTA
>NZ_JBJUSG010000167.1:0-6477 GCF_046044395.1 Candidatus Magnetominusculus dajiuhuensis
AATAGGACATTTCTATTTTGGTAAGAATAGGACATTTCTACTTTGGTACGACATGCGGTTAGCGTGTGCCTTGATTTATGATGGTATGACATGGTACGATAGCATATCTTGAGAGAGCGCGAAGGAGGTAATAGTATGAGCAAAATTGCGGCACACATTGTAGTCTTGGCGTCAATATCTTTGATAAGCATGGGAATTGCCTTCGGGGCAGAGGCAGGCGGCCATGTAGTCAAAAGGAACGCGGCTGGCGGTATCAGCGGCGGTTCAGCTCGTGGCATTAAGGGGGCAAATGGCAAGGCTGCCACAATGAAGGGTTTCGCAACCGACGGTAAGGGCAATGTAACCGGAGGAAGCGCTGCGGCAGTTAGTACCCCCTCGGGCACTAAAGCCGCACGCATGGGAAGGTTCACACGCAGCAGCGACGGCACAATCAACCATAGAAGCGGCATGGCCGTGACTGGCCGCAGGGGCAGTGCCGCATCCTCAGGCAGCGCCACCAAAGACTCCTCCGGCAATGTCAGCGGTGAACGCTCCACATCTGCCACATCTTCAAGTGGTTCTTCCTATCAGGGTGACACCACATACAACAAAAGCACAGGAGTTTCCCACTCCGGTACATGCAAGGATGCGGCAGGCAATGTGGTTTCATGTCCCAAATAAACCCATTTTTAAGTATGCAAGTATTCGGACGTACGTCCGAATACTTGCGAGGTAGGAAAGTGGGCACTAAGCCTTGCCGTTGCGTTACGTGGAAAGGGTATCCGGCGGCAAGGCAAACGCGTTAGCAAAAATTGCCTATGCCTTCAGTTCCAAAAGTTGGAATCCAGTCAATGATATTCCTGTTGTATTTTTCAAATGCGTTTGCCCTTGACCTCCCACATGACATATTAATGATAATTATTGTATAATATATCAAGGCGTTTGAACGCCGTTAACGTGAAAATGTATTGGGGGAAACGTGAAAATCAATACAACAAGGCTTGGCGAAGTGGAAGTAGATGATGGGAAGATTATTAGTTTTCCAAGAGGCATCATAGGTTTTAAAAAACTGACGCGTTTTTGTCTGCTGCCATACAAGGATCCAATACAGTGGCTGCAGTCAGTGGATGACCCTGATGTGGCCTTTATTGTATCCGACCCTTTTTCATTGTTTAATAACTACGGGTTTAAAGTGGAGGATTTCGTCGAGGAATATCTTGAATGCAAGAGAATAGAAGACATGGCGGTGTTTGTCATCCTGGTTGTGGAAAACAATCAGTTGTTTGCGAATTTGAAGTCGCCAATATTAATAAACTCAGCAAACATGAGGGCAGCCCATTTGTTTATAGCAGACGACAGCATCTCCATGAAGGCGCTCGTAGAACGGCCGCCAACCGAGACGAAGACATGTGGGTGTGGATGTTCCCACTAAAAGTAATGTGACCAACTGAGGTGCGGGTGATGGCGATTAGTCCGGTGGGGTATCAGGCAAATTCGTATCCTGCCACCAATACAACAGCCGGTGGTGGGCCACAAAATGGCAATGCCTCCGGCTCAGGGGCTGCCGCCCCATCGGCTTCTGGAGATGCAAACGACACGCAGACACAGCAGGAAATCCAGAAGCTCAAACAGCGCCAGCAGCATGTGATAACCCATGAAATGGCCCACGAATCCGTCGGTGGGCAATATGCCAGTGCGCCGACATACACATATACGAAAGGCCCTGATGGAAAATCATATATAAACGGGGGAGAGGTATCCATAGATGTCTCAAAGGCAAAAACCCCTGAGGAAACAGTAATAAAAATGAGACAGGTCAGGGCTTCTGCCCTTGCCCCTTCCGACCCATCCCCTCAGGACGAGAGCGTTGCCCAAAAGGCATCCCAGATAGAGGCGCAGGCCCAACAGCAAATAGCCCAGCAACAAACAGGTTCAAACGCAACCGCAAACTCAACAGGGACTCATTCTAACGTCACTCCGTCCCGGACTAAAACCGCCTCACCGTCAGATAATACAGTCAAGTTTCAGCAGTTGCAATCTATTTACAGCGCAAACATGGAAACAGTCGGCCATATCTCGATTTACGCTTAGTCTGCCGCAAAAAAAATAAATTAATATCTTTCCATTAAAAATAGAACTGTTATATAATAGATGTAACAAACGGCCTTACAAAACAAACGGAGGGGATATGGCAAAAGAAGATACGCAAGTTAAGCCTGTCAGTATGAATGTAGTGAAATTCAGCGCTCTTTTGATCTTAGCGCTCGTGATTGTGGTCTACTCAATATTGCTCTTTACGGGGAGTTTCGGCAAGCCCGCCGCTAGTTCACAAAAAATCACCGCGAGCAAGGAAGAAATAGTGGCGGCTAAAAAGCAAATCGAAGGCCTTCTATCGGCTCAATTTGTAAAGGGACACTCGGAGACAAACAATGTCCTGACTATCAGGATAGACACCGAGCTTTGGAAGAAGCTGAGCATAAAGGAGAGAAAGGCCTATGTGATGGACCTTGGTACGCAAAAGGCCATAACAGAAGTCTCGCCGGTTGTAAAAATCGCTGATTTAAGAACCGGTACGGAATATGCCTCATACGAATACAATAGGGTCACACTGGCAGAGCTGGGGTTTTAGCTCATATTAACGATTATTATTAAGAATTTCCTGGCTCAACATGGGGAGTTTACGCGCCTTACTGACATATGCACCGCAATAGTGTCCTGCCCCCCACTATCCCCTATATGCAATATGTGACAAAAAAGATGGATGAGCATATGATTGCAATAAAATAACCTTGTATTATTCCCAACGATTCTAGTAAATTAATTCATGGTCAGCAGGCATAGGTTAACGGCAGTGGATACTGTCATTTTGATAGTGGACATACAGGAGCGGCTTGCCGCGGTTATGCCGGAGAGGGACACGCTCATAAAAAATACCCTGCACGTGATTGAGCTGTCTAAACTATTGCATATCCCAATAATCCTGACAGAGCAGTATCCAAAGGGGCTTGGCCGTACAGTTGCGGAAATAAGAGACGCCCTCCCTGAATATAAACCCATCGAAAAGACAGCCTTCAGCGCGTGCGCTGAGGATGGTTTTATGGGAAATCTCAGGGAATGCGGCAGAAAAAAGGTAATCCTATGCGGCATAGAGGCGCATATTTGTATCTTACAGACATGCCTTGACTTGCTCGACTCAGGGTATGAAGTCCATGTGGTAAGCGATTGTACGTCATCAAGGACTGCGGACAACAAGGCAATTGCACTCAGGCAAATGGCCCAATGCGCGGCGGTTATAACCTCTGCTGAGACTGTTTTGTTTCAGATACTTTTCAGGGCTGGCACAGACGAATTTAAAATAATATCAAACAGGATAAAATGAATCGGAGGACAAACAAAGGTGAGCGATAACAACAACGCGATGTCAAAATTGAATGAACTCAAGAAAACGGTTTTTTATGAGCTACTAAACGTCATGGGCAGGGTTTTTGTGATAGTCCGATACTCGGAGGACGTGAAAGTAGGCACAAGGGGGTTTCTCAAGACCGAAAAGGAAAACGGCCTGGTGCTGGTGTTTAACGCCAAGATGAACTTCACATGGGATGCTGATGGTTTAATCGCGGCAAAGCTTGTCTTTGGCACGAAGCAAGAGGACTGCCTTATCCCCGTAGAGCATATCATAGCCGTATATTCGCCCGAATTGCAGACACAGTTTGTTACGACATACACGGCGGAGGTCCAAAACTCCGCAGCGTCGCTATCAGAGGCCGTCCCTGTCACGGAGAAAGAGGGAGACCCGGAAGATAAAGAAGATGTCCCCGCGGCCACCGAATCGGACAATAAGATACTGAAAGTAGATTTCAGCAAAAAGAAGAAGAAAAAGTAAGTGCCGCTGCCCACAGGCTCCTATGACGTAATAGTGATCGGGGGAGGACACGCCGGGTGTGAGGCCGCCCTTGCCTGCGGCCGTATGGGGTTGAGGACATGCCTGTTTACGATGAACGTGGACACCATCGCGCAGCTCTCGTGTAATCCCGCCATAGGGGGGCTTGCGAAGGGCCATCTGGTCAGGGAAATTGACGCCCTCGGCGGGCAAATGGCGAAGACTACTGACGCCTCCGGTATTCAGTTCAGGGTACTCAACCGTTCTAAAGGGCCGGCCGTTTGGTCTATGAGGGCGCAGGCCGACCGCTCATTATATAAATTTTCAATGAAAGAGGCCCTTGACGGCACCCCAAACCTATACATCAAACAGGCCGCGATAGAGGAATTACTTGTTGATAATAATAAGATTATGGGTGTGTTGACCGCCTCAGGTGAGACCTATGAGGGGAGGGCGGTAATTGTCACAACGGGGACGTTCCTTAATGGGCTGATTCACATTGGGCTTACGAATTACCCATCGGGCAGGGCTGGGGAGTTTCCATCGGTGGGGCTTTCGGGTTGCCTCTTGCGGCTGGGATTTAAGATGGGACGCCTAAAGACTGGCACCCCGCCGAGAATTGACGCCAGGACTATTGATTTCTCTAAGACTACCCCCCAATGGGGCGACGACCCGCCAGAACCCTTTTCCTTTTCCACGCCCCAGATAAAAAATCCCCAGATGCCTTGCTTCATTGCCTATACCAACGAGACCACACATGACATTATCCGGTCGTCGTTGGCGCGTTCGCCCCTCTATAGCGGCGTAATAAAAGGCGTAGGGGCGCGCTACTGCCCTTCAATAGAGGACAAGGTGGTCAGATTTTCTGACAAGCCGCGCCATCAGGTGTTTCTTGAGCCGGAGGGCCTGCACACGAAGGAATACTACGCAAACGGCATTCCAACCAGCCTTCCCGTTGACGTGCAGATACGCATGGTACGCAGCATTGAGGGGCTTGACGAGGCTGAAATCGTGCGTCCGGGCTATGCCATTGAGTATGACTGCGTATATCCCACACAGCTTAGGCATACACTTGAGACGAAGGCAATTGATGGCCTCTACCTTGCCGGCCAGATAAACGGCACATCGGGCTATGAGGAGGCCGCCGCCCAGGGGCTTATGGCCGGTATAAACGCCGCCCTTAAGATTACGGGACAGCCCCCCCTGATACTCCAAAGACACGAGGCCTATATCGGCGTCCTGATAGACGATCTTGTCACACTCGGCACAAAAGAGCCGTACAGGATGTTTACATCGAGGGCTGAGTACAGGCTGCTCCTCAGGAATGACAACGCGGAGATGAGACTAAGGGACGCTGGAGCGCGCGTGGGGCTTGTCAGTGAAGAGGACTACGGGCGTTTTACCAGTAAGCGTGCCCTCATTGAGCGGGAACTAATCCGTCTTAAGCAGCAATATGCCCGCCCTGATGAGATAAATGAGACGCTCATCGCCCTCAACACAACCCCCATTGAGGAAAAGGCCACGCTTGAGCAACTGCTCAAACGCCCCCAAGTGACATATGCCTATTTAGAGAAATTATACCCGTCCCATTCGCTGCCACTTGACGCCATGCAGTATGTTGAGACCGAAATCAAGTATGAGGGTTATGTAAAGCAGCAGGAGAGGCTCGTTGCGAGGATTCACAAACTCGAATTCAAGCAAATCCCGCCTGATTTCGATTATCGGGCCATCAGCGGCCTGTCACGCGAGGTCTTAGGCAAGCTGGAAGAGGTACGCCCTGAGACGGTAGGGCAGGCGGGAAGGATCCCGGGGGTTACACCGGCGGCGGTCTCGCTGTTGACGGTAGTAATCGAAAAGAATAAAAGAAAACAGGCCGGTGAATCTGACTCTTAAGATGGGCCTTTCGGCCCTTGGCATAGACCCCACAGATGAGATAATTGGGGCGTTTGCCACGTATGCCGCCGCGCTCCAAAAATGGACAAAGGTTCACAATCTCACCTCTGTTACAGATGAGGAGGGGATAGCGGTGAAACATTTTTTGGACTCCGTGCTCTTTACGATTCCGCTGAGAGACGGCGATTGTGAGATATTAGACGTAGGGAGCGGGGCGGGATTTCCGGGGATTCCAATGAAGATAGTGAGACCGTCGCTCAGGCTTACCCTGCTTGAGCCTAAGGGCAAAAAGGCCGTGTTTCTCAGGTACATCGCCAATGAGTTGAATCTTAGTAAGGATGTAATAGTTTGTGAAGACCGGCTTGAGTCGTTTAGGCCGCGGGGGCTATATGACGCCGCCGTTGTCAGGGCGCTCTTCACAGCCGATGAGTTCGTAAAACAGGTATCCCCACTGGTCAAACCCGGCGGCCTGATATGCCTTGGAAAGGGCAGGGATTATAAAAAAGAACTCACTGGTATGTCGGCCATTAACGTATCGGAATTTACGATACCATTTACGGACATTGAGAGGGTCTTCCTGACGATGGTGAAAACTTGATGCCACAATCGGTAAAAAAATGATACAGGCTTTATCTGTCCACCCGCTAATCTGTCCCCTTTATTGCCCCAATACAGCAATTCTCGGTGAAGGTAAAATGATAGTGAGAATGCGTGTTTACAGAGAA
>NZ_JBJUSG010000168.1:0-6369 GCF_046044395.1 Candidatus Magnetominusculus dajiuhuensis
CCTTGCAATTTTCATGGGCGGGGGCGAAGATTGACTCTATTCATGTATGTTTCGTTAATATTGCCTCTGGTAATACCGGCGGCAGAATCTCCGTTTCGTAAGGGTTGACTACAGATATAACAATGCTCTAAGACCACTGTGTCTTCTACCATATTGACCTCCTATGTTTGTTAGTTCGCTGTTGTTTAGAGAGCCTTATGACTACCCTCTATCAGATCTTTAAGCTGGTTTGGCTCCAGCCGGTGCGGTTTCTTGGCATATGGACTTAGGTCAATGGCCTTAACAAAGAGCCGTCGGCCTAATCTTGAGAGGCAATCCTCTGTACAGGCTTGGCCGGACTCGTCGGCGTCAAAGAGCAGGATGACCTTGCCGTTAGAGCCGAGGGTGTTTACTAAGAGTTCATCTTGATAGGTGCTTAGGCTTGATCCCATAAGAGCTACTGCGTTTTCAAAACCGGCTTGATAGAGCCTCCAGACAGACAGGTAGCTTTCCACTATAATCAGGGTGTCCACGTCCTTTTGACGCTGTAAGTTGTAGATGACACTGGACTTATGGAAGTTGGCCGGAAGCTTATACTTTCCTTCGTTTTTGGCCTGCTCATCGTCAACCGCTCGTCCACAGTAAGCTACCAGTTGGCCTTGGACATCGTGTATTGGAATAGCGATGCGGCCTTTAAGTGAACCTCTCTGGCAGAAGCCCAGGCCAAAGTGTTTAACTGTCTCTGCAAGAAGGCCGTGCTGGGAAAAGAAGGGATGATCAAGGACAAGGGTTTTTAGCTCGAAGGTAAGAGGCGGATTAATCGGTTCTTGAGGTTCTTCTGTCGGGTTACTTTCTTTTCTAACCAGTTCTGTAGTAGTCTTGGCTGCTTCTTTAGCGGGAGGCGGTGTTTTATCCGACAGAAACCAGTCCTTTAGAAGCAAAGCGGCTTGGCGGGTATCGACATTTTCCATTTTACTTGCGAAATCGATGACGTTGCCACCTCCGTTACAGTTACCAAAGCAGTTAAAGATGTTCTTGTCGAGATTGACTGAGAACTGTCTTGGATTAACCCCTTGATGGATAGGGCAGCAGCCCACAAGGTTTTTGCCGGACTGCTTAAGTTCAGCCGTTAGACCGTAATGGTCTAAGACCATTTCCATTGTTATGGTGTCTTTGACGGCTTTGAAATCGACCCAGTTGTGGTTATTCTGGGCTTTCTTGTGTTTAGGCATGGAATACCTCCTTTGATGATAGGCGCAATACTGGCATTGAAGAGCCGTATGTGCAGGGATTTAGACTTACAGGTAGAATGTTGATTTGTAAGGTGCAAGGACTGGAAACCAGTTCCTCTGTTTTCTTTATATCACATGTTTAGGGACTTGTCAAGGGGGAGTTGATTAGTTATGGAGATAACTGAATCGAAGTTAATTTTTTCTCACTGTGTTATAATAAAAGGATGGAACGTAATGAAGCCATACGCCGATTAAAACAGCACGAAGCTGACCTTAAGCAGCTTGGCATTGAGCATCTTTTCATGTTTGGTTCAACCGCGCGTGGCGAGGCTCGTGACGATTCTGATGTTGATCTGTTTTTCGATCACCCTGAAGGATCAATAGGGCTTTTTGAGTTGATGGATATAAAGAGGGCCGCCGCTCGAATCCTTAAGTGCAAAACTGAGATTATGACAAGGCGTAGTTTGCACCACGTTTTGCGAGAGCGGATCGAGAAGTCGGCATTACAAGTGTTCTGATGACCAATCCTTCACCGGTATCACGCCTTACCGACATTATCGAGGCTATAGAGCTTATTCAAAATGAGATGGCCGACGTAACACTTCATGTCTTTGAAGGTGACAGGCGCAAGCAGTGGTTGGTCGAGCGTGGCATAGAAATTATCTCAGAAGCCAGCCGCCACCTTCCAGGTGAATTGAAGGCACGACACCCTGATATTCCTTGGCCGGATGTGGCGGGCATCGGCAATATATTACGTCATGATTATGAGCATGTTGCACACGATGTCCTGTGGCATGTGGTGAGGGACAATTTGCCGCTCTTAGAGAAGGTTTGCCGCGAAGAGCTAACGGCAGCAAACACCTAACCGGCCTTGAGATCGAAAAATTCTTACCGGCCATCAAAGATAGCCGCCACGAAGCCCGCGAGCATTGCCTTTTGCTTCAAGCCCTATCATAATATTAGCGGATAGTATTGTTTTGTTGCTATGAATAAAGATAGCAGGATAGGGAACAATTCTCTTAATCCCCTTCATATGCCACTGATTACAAGAATTATCTTGATTATTAATGATATAACGGGTTAATATTGGCCTAATCCACTAAAAATAAAGAGGAGGGGGGGACATGGAAGTTAATTTTGCAGCTTATGCTGATTCATTGAGGAGTATTCCGCTGTTTTCAACATTACAGGCTGAGGAATTAAATCAGATTATCAAAACTATCAATGTGAGGCGTATCCTTAAAGGCGGGGTGATTATAAGCTGGGAAGACGCTAATAACTTCATGTATATAGTTTTGGATGGCAGCGTCAAGGTTACTCAGCTTACCGAGGATGGGAAGGAAATACTTTTGGCCTCACGAGAGACTGGTGAATTCTTCGGGGAAATGTCCTTGATTGACGGCAAGACCGCATCAGCCACGGTTTCGGCTCAAGAGGATTCGGTTGTCGGCATTATTTCAAAAAGCACCTTCTTTTCTATGCTTCGCTCTAACGAGAAGGTCTTTGGCAGCCTTCTACAAACACTTTGCTCAAAGATTCGCGCCTCTACTGAAACCATCCAGCTTCTAAACCATAACCGCGTGTCGCAAAGGCTAAGGCTGTTGTTCAAATCATTAGCCAGCGAATACGGTCAAGAGACTGAGTCAGGCATTCTCCTGAAGCATAAGCTGACTAATCAGGAAATAGCTGACCGAACCGGCCTAAGCCGCCAGAAAGTCTCCACCGTGATCAATGAGTGGAAAAGAGAGCGGTTAATAATCACGGGGGACGACAAATATATTCACATATCCCACGAATTATTTAATTTTTCTTAAATACAGTCACCGCGGTGACGGACAGTCTCTTCAAGTCTCCTATAAAATAGAATCAAATAAGTAACTATGGAGGCTTGAAGATGAAAAAATTATTATTGTTGTTGGCAGTATTAGTCCTAAGTGGATGTTACTCACAAGAGGTTCGCTATTCACCCGTTTATTATGAACCGGAGCCACAGCCATATTATGTGGTACCTCCACCACCAATGTACGCACCGCCTGTAGTTGTAGTTCCTCCACCTCCGGCATACAGACCAGCGGCTGTTGTCGTGGCAGCTCCCGAGAGACCCCGTGCGCCTCATCAGGCTCAGTCACCGCAGCCGGCTCCAGCACCCAGACCAGCTCCGGCTCCGCAGCCAAGTCAACCGAATAAACCACCGAAAAAGTGAGGCTACTGTGTTTTTATAGTAAACGTGCTTGGAATAGTTAGAAGATAGGAAATAGAGTCGGTTACCCAAGGAAATCTGGATGGGTAACCGATTTTTGTTTGAGAAATCGAAGATGTGAAAATACAGCGTATCCTTTGTGATTTCCCAATCCTTAGCCCGCAAATACAGCTATTCACATATCCCACGATTTTTTTTATAACCATAGTCACCACGGTGACGGACAGCCCCTTCAAACCTCCTTTACAATAGAATCAAATAAGTAATTAAGGAGGCTGTCATATGAGTACAAAATCAAAAGGCTGCATAAAAGAAGCCATCGCAATATCAGTGATAGTATGTCTATTGGTTTTAAAGGTTGGTTTTTCATCAGGCTCAACGGGAATAACAGATAACCGGACAGTATACACCCACAAAGAAGAGATTGTTGTATCAGTCAAGTCCGTTAAGAATACTGATCGTTCCACAAATAATGAAAAATCAGATGTTACTTACATGAACAGCAATCTCACTCCAGAAAGCCCTGTAAGCGACAATGTAGAGGTCAGCATAGCGCTTTAAAAATAGTTGATTGAAAGTAGTCGATAACATGTGTTTGCTCTCAGCCAGGGGATGGTTTAGACCTTTTTAAGATTTTCTGTACTTTCGATCCCATAGACATGAGGGAATTGCTTATCTGGTGTATTGACCAGAGCTGAATTAGCCAGGCATACTCTTTAACAATCACAGGGGACGACAAATAAATTCACTTATCCCAAGATTTTTTTGATATTTCTTAAAACAGCGTCACCGCGGTGACGGACAGCCTGTTTAGACCTCCATTACAATAGAATCAGTAATTAAATGAATATGGAGGCTTGAATATGAGGACAACATCAAAAAACATGATAGTCGCAGCAGCAGTGATAGTAAGCATAGTAAGTATAAAGGTTGGTTTTTCGTCAGGTTCACCAGTAAAAACAGATAGCAGGCAAGAATACACCCACAAAGAAGAGACGGTTGTTTCAACCAAGTCTGTTAAAAAGACCGAACGCCCCGCTCATAATGAAAAATCCAGTGTTACTTCCTATATAAACAGCAAGCTCACTCCAGACAGCTCTGTAAGTGATAAAATAGAGCTTAGCAATGAGCTTTATAAGAATGGCAACGTGAAAGAGGCAAAAGAGATTATCCTGAGCGCGGTAACCCAGTCAGTGGCAACCGGTGACGTTATGGACATCGAAGATTTCAAGCTGCTCATGGCCGTTTACTTCAAAAATGGAGAAATCGAGCAGTATTACAGAGTAATTGACTCAATACCGGATTCTTATCCTTTAAAAGACAAGATTATTACCGAAGCGGCTACGTTTTACAATGACAACGGCTATGCCAATGCCGCATATGAGGTACTTTGCAATGCCCTTAATAAGAACCCTAACGATGCCTATATCAGATATGCCTTCGCTAATACCTTGTCGCTGCAAGGCAGGAATGAAGAGGCCGTGCAGGAATATGTGAATGCCCTTTCAATCGCCGACAACCCTAACGGTTACTTTGAATTAGGTAAGCTGCTCTTAAAAATGGGTAAACAAGACCTGGCCCACCAGCAGTTTGAGAAAGTCGTCAGTATTTCCTCTAACTATGATCAAGAGATTGCAAAACTCTATGAGCAGCAACAGATATCTTGATTTACAGTAGTTTTATTGCCAAATGGTTGACTAAAACGTACTATATATGCTTATATTGAAGCATACAAAAACGAACGGGGAGGAGTAAAATGTCTAAAACAAGGTGGTTATTACCGGTTTTAATTATATCTATGATATTAGCAGTTTCTATGGCGTTCAGCGGTCAGACTGATACACCAGTCCGTCCAGTGAAAGGCAGTATCGTCCTTGACTTTAATAAGAATGTTTCGTGGAGCACTAAGCCCCATAATGGTATAAATTATCAAACTCTCCTAAGCGAGCCGGTGGTTAGCGTAGGGGCGGGCGTTGTCCATCAATACACCAAGACGTCAGCTCCCCAGTTCGGTTCGATTAACCCCGACGGCAGAGGTCCGGCTATCTGGATAAAACATACCTTATCAGACGGTTCTCCTATATATATGTTATATGGTAATGTCGCCTCTTCCTGGACTGACAAGTCTGCTAATACACAAGGCAAGTTTGTCTTTAATTGTAATTATACGATAACCCTAAAGGCCGGGGATGTTGTTAACGCTGGGGATGTCATAGGCTATAGCGCCCCCATTTATAACGATGGATACGCTGCACGTTATATACACATAGGCGTGTTTAAGCCCAACCTAAAAGATAAAAATAACAATGTTTACTATGATCCACCTGCTGACGGCTGGATTTTCAGCGATATAAATATGACAGAGGGGAGCTTTATTAATCCCGAAGACTTTTTTACGAAGTATGGCCTGAACAATGGTAGTACAGCAGACACTAACGTTCAACCAACAAATAAAGCAGCGGATACTAAAACAGTGTCACCGGCAGGTGCAACACCTACGCCTTCACCTAATAAACGTGTAACTGTCACTTATTCAGAGGCAACGCCGACACCAACTCCCTCACCTTCAGCAACACCTGCTCCTTCGCCTAAGAAAAGTTCGAAGTCTAAGTCAACGTCAACGGATATTACAAGTGGTTTAGTAGCGTACTATCCATTTAACGGTAATGCCAACGATGAAAGCGGAAATGGCAATAATGGAACGGTTTATGGAGCCACCCTAACAGCAGACAGGTTTGGGAATGCAAATAGAGCTTACAGTTTTAATGGAACGAGTGATTATATTAACGTACCCAATATACCCAACTTACCAAATTCAACTCATACATTTGCTTTTTACGTGAAAGTTTTGGGTAGTTACGGAGGTAATTCTAATGGTATTTGGGGCAATATTATGTTCAGACAATGTAAGCGTCAAGAAAACCCCATCTTTACAGTGGGGGTAGCAGATGTCATAAT
>NZ_JBJUSG010000169.1:0-6363 GCF_046044395.1 Candidatus Magnetominusculus dajiuhuensis
AGGTGAGAGCCTTCCCTACCCCTATTGTCCTTATATCTCAGAATAGGCAAAATCATCATAAAACAACCATTTAAGTGACGATTCCGGACAAGCCGGAATGACAAAAAGAGACAAAGATGACAACAATCTAAGCAACTACCGCTTACTTATGATGGAGAACAAATTTACCGTGTTAATTCATTCAGGGTGTACGACAATATTGTAGCTCTCCTACAATATTGTATTGGTTTTCGTCAATATTGGCCTTTTAAATATCCCATGCGAATAGGAGACCGGCGTCTTTACTGGCTTTATATGGCATTTATGCGAATTTTGGACATATATATAGGCAGTAACGCTATTAAGGGGGTAATGCGATGGTAGATAATTTCGGGAAGTCAATAGCGTTCGTCCTCGACGCGGAGGGCGGGTATGTCAATAACCCTGACGACCCCGGAGGTGAGACCAACTACGGTATCAGCAAGAGGGCATATCCCAACATAGATATAAAAAATCTCAGCGTCGGGGAGGCGAAGGATATATATCACCGCGATTACTGGCTGCCGTCAGGGTGCGATAAACTCGCCTGGCCGATGTGTCTTGTCCAGTTAGACACGGCCGTAAATATGGGTGTAGGAAAGGCTAATAACATTATCAGGCGTGTAGACAGCTCATACAAGGGAGTTAACGCATATCTGGCAATTCGGAAAGATTACTACGAAGCCATCGCCGCCATGGGCAGTAATGCCCGATTTCTGGGCGGCTGGTTAAACCGCCTTGGGCGGTTAAATAAATACATTCAGTCACATAAGGAGGCCACAAATGGGTAACATCACAATCCAGGGAGTCTTACAGTTAGGCGTAGGAATCCTAAGCCTGTTCGGAGGAGCCGGAGTACAAAGAAACTATGTCAGCGGTATTACAAATATCGTCGGCGCACTAGAGTCCATGTTTGCACAGCCGCATGAGGTTGGCGCCGCAACTGTAACATCAACCACGGCAACAACGCCGACAGCTTCCTAAATAAACTCATCAGCCACACCCTCCGGGGCTTATTGATTGGCCCGGAGGGCACATAAGGAGGACATATTAATGAGAAACTGGAAGACGACGGCAGTTGGAGTTCTTAGCATCGCCTATGGGATTATGACTGTGTTCGGATGGGGTGTCATTAAAAATCCTGACGCGGGTGTTACGGCCATAATAACAGGCCTCGGCTTGATTCTTGCCAAAGACGCGGGAAACAAAATGTGACGCAACATGTTTCGGCGTATTGACAAATCATCTTTTCAGCGTTTATAATGTCCTCGTTATGGTACAACGTAAGAAAGCTGAACAGGTAAAGGTGTCAACCACCGGTGAGGGGGACTCGGTCAGGGCATCCTTTCTGCGCCACCTGAAGTATACGCTGGCAAAGGATGAGTATACAGCCACCAAGAGAGACAAGTATAAGAGCCTTGCCCTTGCGGTGCGCGACAGGCTCGTCGAGAAATGGATAAAGACCCAGCAGACCTACTACAACGCGGACGTAAAGAGGGTTTATTATCTTTCTCTGGAATTTTTAATTGGCAGGTCACTGGGCAATGTCCTCGTAAACTTGGGCATATATGAAGAGGTGCAAAAGGAACTCCAGGACATGGGCCTCGAGCTTGAAGAACTCAGAGAGCTTGAATGGGACCCTGGTCTGGGTAACGGTGGGCTGGGTAGGCTTGCCGCGTGTTTTTTGGACTCACTCGCAACGCTTGCAATCCCATCCTATGGCTATGGAATCCGCTATGAGTATGGTATTTTCTTTCAAAAGATACGTAATGGACACCAGATAGAGACCCCGGATAACTGGCTTCGTTATGGCAACCCGTGGGAAATTGAGAGGCCGGAATATCTTTTTATCGTGAAATTCTATGGAAAGGTAAATAAATGTACGGACGCGGCGGGGAATTTAATATGCAGTTGGGTAGATACTCAGGATGTTGTAGCGCTGGGATATGACACGCCCATCCCCGGCTATCATAATAACACAGTAAACACGATGCGTCTTTGGGGGGCAAAGTCCACCCGCGATTTCGACCTCGGCTATTTCCAGCATGGCGACTATCAAAGGGCGGTGTCAGACAAAGTGCTTACGGAGACGATTTCAAAGGTGCTCTATCCCAACGACAATGTGTTTGAGGGAAAGGAACTGCGTCTGAAGCAGGAGTATTTTTTCGTCTCGGCCACGCTTCAGGACATCATGCGCCGTTTTAAGAAAAACAGGCCGCTGCCCATACATTACAGGGATTTTCCCAACAAGGCGGCCATTCAACTGAACGACACACACCCGTCCATTGCCATCGCCGAGCTGATGAGGATATTTATAGACATAGAGGAATTGGATTGGGACACCGCATGGTGGGTAACCACGGAGACGTTTGGCTATACCAACCACACGATACTGCCAGAGGCCCTTGAGAGGTGGTCTGTCCCGCTCTTTGAACGCGTACTGCCGCGCCATCTGGAGATTATATATGAAATCAACTACCGCTTCCTCAAGGGTGTCGCGGAGAGATACCCCGGAGATGCTGGCAGATTAGGCCGCATGTCCATTATTGAGGAAGGTGATGAGAAGAAGGTGCGCATGGCGAATCTTTCTATCGTGGGCAGCCGCTCGGTTAACGGCGTCAGCGCCCTGCACTCAGAAATAATCAAAAATGAACTGTTCCGAGATTTCTACGATTACTGGCCAAAAAAATTCAACAACAAGACAAACGGCATCACTCAGCGCAGGTGGCTCAGGCTCTGCAACCCCGCCCTGTCCGAACTGATAACCGAACATATAGGTGATGGCTGGGTGCGCGACCTTTACGAACTGAAAAAACTCATACCGCTTGCCGACAATAGTGATTTTCAAAAGCGGTGGCGCGTCATCAAGCAGGAAAACAAACAATTGCTTGCGCACTGTCTCGGTGAAAAAAAGGGGGTATCGCTAAACGTTGATTCCATATTTGACTGCCATTTCAAGCGGCTGCACGAATACAAAAGGCAGCTTCTTAATGCCATTCACGCCGTAGTGCTCTACAACCGGATAAAGGCCACCTGCAAAGGCGGAAGCGGTGCCGCTAACATCGTACCGAGGACGGTGATATTCGGAGGCAAGGCCGCCCCCGGGTATTTCATTGCAAAACTTATAATCAAACTCATCACTTCCATAGCCGAGGTGGTTAACAACGACCCCGAGGCCAAGCACTCGCTGACGTTATTTTTTATGGAAAACTATTCTGTCTCGCTCTCCGAGCAAATCCTTCCGGCGGCAGAACTCTCCGAGCAGATTTCAACGGCTGGCACTGAGGCCTCAGGAACCGGCAACATGAAGTTTGCCCTCAATGGCGCTCTTACCATAGGAACGCTCGACGGCGCTAATATAGAGCTGAAAGAAAACATCGGGGCGGACAATATTTTTATCTTCGGCCTGACCGCGGTCGAGGTGGCTAACCTCAAACAGAGCGGCTACAATCCCCGTGAATATTACGAAAAAAACGCTGAACTAAAACAGGCAATTGATATGATTGCTGATGGTTATTTCTCAGGAGGCGACGCAAACCTCTTCAAACCTATTATAGAGTCCCTGCTGAACAATGGAGACCAATATCTGTTGATGGCGGATTTCGACTCATACGCCAGGTGCCAGGAGCGCGTGGCCAAAGCATATAAAGACCAGGCCAGATGGACGAAAATGTCCATACTAAATGTGGCAAACATAGGGTTTTTCTCAAGTGACCGGACAATAAAAGAGTACGCCGATGACATCTGGACAGCGAAGCCCATAAACATAGACCTGTAAGCCAAAAGTCGGTCATCACCTGCCGCGCTGTCTCTGCTTTAAACTCGTCAATCGGTTGCTGAAAATGGTCACCCGTCGGGAAAGGGCCAGAAGCAGCTTAATAATAAATGGATATGGGCTAATGTTTATTAAATTGCCCAGGACTATACCCCCTCTGATTTATTCCAAGTATAGTGTAAGATGCGGTCTGAACAACCTTGTAGTAATCATCCGGCGATACTGATACCTATTTCAGTACCGCTGCTTCCCTTCGCTTTCTCAGGATTGACACAGTTTGTTAAACAGTCTCTACGTCATGGCTATTCACTTCGCCACATGTATATTCTTTGCCGTTATAAGTAAAATTATCTAACTGGTATTCCTTCAATTCCCTTTTTGCATACTGACACAGTATCCCTGAGGTTATGAAAAAATCGACAACTTCTTTGTCAACATGTCCATCTTTTGCCATGAACGCGAGTATTCTGACACACTCTGAGAGCCTTTTACCAGGTTTGTATGGTCTGTCCCCCGCCGACAGTGCCTCAAATATATCGGAGATTGCCATTATTCTTGACTGCATGGAAAGCCTCTCTGCGGACACGCCGTTTGGATACCCTGTACCGTCAAGTTTTTCGTGGTGTTCGCCCGCGTAAGTGGGAACGTTTTTCATCTTTTTCGGCCACGGCAGCTGACTCAGCATTTTATATGTCATTACGACATGGTTCTGTATTATTTCGCGTTCCTGATCTGACAGAGTTCCTCTTTGTATGCTCAGATTCATTACCTCCTCGCCGCTTAAAACAGGCTCAGGCTTGCCGTCAACAATAATATTGTATGAGGCTATCTTTTGTATTCTTTTGATTTTATCGTCCGAGGTAAACTCGCCACCAATGTTGGTCGTCTTTAAAAACTCCCTATCGCTGTCCAGTTCCGCAATTCGCACTGAGAACTCATCATCGAGTTTTTGAAGGGCGCTCTGGTCGCTTCCGCTATGGGCGGCCACAAGTTCGAGCTTCTTTTTCAGGTATTCGTTTTCGACATCCCTTTTTAATACCTCAAGTCTCATGTTTACCGTATTCACACGGTCATAAATAGTCTCCAGCTTAGTGGCCTTATCAACTACGAATTCCGGGGTGGTTATTTTTCCAATGTCGTGCATCCACGAGGCTGTCTTCAATTCTTTCTGTTCATCCGGCGTAAGGCTAAAACCCTTCCACTTCTCATCTTCAGAGTTGTTAAGTCCCCCTGCAATCTCCATTGTCAGCTCTGCTACACGCCTGATGTGTCCACCCGTATACGGGGATTTCTGGTCAATCGCTGTGGCTATTACCTTGATAAAGGAATCCCACAAGGCGCTCAACTCTCCGATAAGGGTTGAGTTTGTGATGGCGATTGCCGCCTGAGAGGCCAGAGATTCTATCAGAAACTGATAATCCTGTGAAAATGCTATCACTTTGCCTTTACTGTTGCCGGCATTAATAAGCTGTAAAACGCCGATTATCTCGCGTTCGTGGTTTCTCAAAGGGGTAACGAGCATCGAACTTGAGCGGTAACCGTTATTTTTATCGTATTCCTTTGTCCCCTTAAAGTTAAACCCTTCTGCCTCATAAACATCAGGGAAATTGATGGTTTCACCAGTCAGGGCAACATGTGCGGAAACGTTTTGCATGTTTTTTGCGCCGTTGTCATTGTAAAGCGGTACTGGTGGAAAATTGAGAGGCTCTCCGCCTAAGCCACCTATTTTCACATTTAACGAATTATTTCGAATTATTTTAAATAACAGGCTTCGCTCGTCAGGCGACATGATGTAAAGCGTGCCGCCGTCGGCGTTAGTGAAGTCCATTGCCTCAGACACAATCATTTCAAGCAGGACATCTATGTTTTTCTCAGCCGAGAGGGCGATTCCAATTTGAAGGAGCCTTCTTTTAAGCCTCGTCTGCAAGTCAACATAATCCACCATCCTGGAGATCAGAGCCTCATGGTTGGCGTCTAACGATGTACTGCCATTGCATTGCTCTTTAAGATAGTTGATTATACACTTGAGTATAGCATTAAAATCATCCAGCTCCTCAGCCTTATCACAATCCACGAGAAAAGGGTTTAATGGCTTATAACGCTCCTCCGATGATTTTGAGATTACAATTCCTGACATTTTCCACCTCCATCAGTAAGCCACCCGACTGAAGATCTCGCCGCTCTGAGCTGTTTTCACAAATCAGGCTATAAAATAGCCTGGTTAATTATCACATGAATGAAATTATGAATCAATCGGTAGAAGGCTATTATCTATATAGGAAGATGGAGAATACGTATAGGGAAATTACCTACATTGGCGGCAGACTGCGGCCGTGGAAGACTGCTGCTACTCGTCCCATGGCAAACTCACTATGTATTTTTTGTCTGTCATTCCTGCGAAAGCAGGAATCCAGCCTCTTAGGAATAAGGAATAATACCACTTTTCTATACCTGCAAGTTCGACATGAGAGACTCAAGGGCTGGACAACCAACGATGATCACGTTTTGCCATGAAAACTGGATTCCTGCTTTCCAGACTGTGTCACAATAGTAAAGCAGCCCCCCCCCCC
>NZ_JBJUSG010000170.1:0-6252 GCF_046044395.1 Candidatus Magnetominusculus dajiuhuensis
GGGGGGGGGGGGGGCTGCTTTACTATTGTGACACAGTCTGTTCGCGGGAATGACAAAATTACCCACATGGTTGCAACATGGTATCAGATGGCTGGCATGGGCAAAAGACTAATCGGGCGGCTATGAATAGCTGTAGCTGAACACGGGATAGGGGGCTTTTTCTACCTGCTCGCTTACGACTTCCCAGCAATCGGAACACGTGAGGAGTTTGTTTATGAACTTTACATTCATCGTATGGCCGGACTTGTCCGCCACAATGTGTCCTTCTATGGGAAGGCCTACCAGTGAGAAATCCCCAATGCTGTCAAGAATTTTATGCCTCACACACTCATCCTTAAACCTAAGCCCTGATTCGTTGATAACGGATGTCTCGCTGAAGATGACGGCATTATCAAGCGAGCCGCCTTTGGCAAGCCCGTTAGCCCTGAAATACTCGACATCCCTAAGAAACCCAAATGTCCTTGCCGGTGCAATTTCATTAATAAACGAACCCCTGTCAAGATCAAATGACAACAACTGCTCACCAAGAAAGTGGTTTTTGAAGAACATCCTGAAGGTTATCTTTCTTCCGTCAAAGGGATACGCGGCCACCTTGCCATGGCCGTCTTCCATGACAATTGGCCGGAGGATTTTTATATAAGGCATAACCTTCTTTTGCTTCCTTACGCCAGCCTCCATAACCAATCTTGCAATCTCAACGGCGCTTCCATCAAGTATGGGAATCTCAGGACCTTCGACCTCAATTGTCAGATTGCTGACGCCCATAGCCGAAATTACCGCTAACAGATGTTCAACCGTTCGCACCTTCAGCCTGTCGTTTCCAATTGTGGTGGCATACGTGGTATCAACAACGGCACTTATGTTGGTAACCATGGATGACTTCTTGCACGGTCTGTAAAATACGATACCCGTATCCACAGGAGCTGGATGTAACGTCACCTTGCAGTAGGAGCCGGTGTGAAGCCCGACACCCTCAAAGTATACACATTCCTTTATCGTCCGCTGTGACCTCATAACCTGCACATGTTAAATGCAAATTATGTGCCAGCAATAAAGCCGCATGGAATCAGGACTTATCGTTCATAATATGTATGAAAAAAGTTGGCATTGTGGTATAAAAGACACAGCTAAACTTCACCACCTACGACGATATCCGGTATCCTTATCGTTGGCAGCGCGTCAGACACAGGCACACCCTGGCCGTCCTTTCCGCATGTGCCTATTGAAAACCCCATATCTGTGCCAATCAGATCAATGGCCTTCAGGACTTCCGGGCCGTTGCCGCAGAGTGTTGCCCCTTTGACAGGGTCAGATATTTGGCCGTTTTTGATCAGATATCCCTCCTGGACATCGAAGACAAAGTCGCCGGTAACGGTGTTCACCTGCCCGCCTCCCATCTTCTTAACGAACAGGCCGTTGTTGGTAGTTCTAAGGATTTCTACGGGGTCAGCGTTGCCCGGGGCAAGAAATGTGTTTGTCATTCTTGGAATGGGACGGCTGCGGTAGGATTCCCTTCTACCGTTGCCGCTGCTGCTGACGCCGTCTTTTATGGCGTTGAGTTTGTCGTACATGTAGGCGGTAAGGATTCCGTTTGAAACAAGGATGTTCCTCTGCGCCGCAGTGCCTTCGTCGTCAACTCTGTATGAGCCGCGCTTGCCGGGCAGGGTTGCGTCGTCAATGACGGTAACAGAAGCAGACGCCACCTGCGCGCCGAGCTTGTTTGAATAGACGGACAGCCCCTGTCCCGCCAAATCAGCCTCAAGGCCGTGCCCTATGGCCTCGTGTATCATAGTGCCGCCGGCCTCAGAGGCAATGACAACAGGCATACGCCCGCCTTTGATGCGCCTTGCCCCAAGCATTAATATAGCCCTGTTTGCCGCGCTTGCGGCCAGGTCTTCCACTGAGTTTTCCTCAAATAGCTCAAAGCCGACAAAGCCGCCAAGCGCCTCATAGCCCGTCTGTATCGTGCCGCCCTCTTCGGCGATGACTGACACCGCCATAAGTGTCTGCACCCGTTCGTCTTCAATCAGCACACCCCCTGAGTTGGCTATCGTTACCAACTGCACGAAATCACTGTACGTGACGCTTACCTGGCGAATCCTCGTGTCAACCGCCCTTGCCCGTTGGTTTGCCATGCGGATGAGTCTGATTTTGTCGGCTATTGGGGTGTTATTGGGCCTTTGTTTGATAATAAAGTCTGTTTTGGGCCTGGTTTTCTCAAGACTCATCGGGGTACTTACGGCGTTGGCCTTGACTGCCCTGGTCAGGGAGCGCGCCGTTTCAAGGAGTGTGTCTTTTGTGAGGTCGTTTGTATAGGCGTATGCGGTCTTATTGTCGTAGACGATTCTGATGCCAACCCCGCGTTCAATGCCGGTGGTTATTTTTTCGATCTTATCGTCCTCCATTTGAATTACAAGCGGGGTCCTGTCCTCAAGAAATATATCACCATAGTCGCCGCCCGCGGACATGGCCGTTTTTATAAGGCTGTCAAAAAACTCCTCTTTCAGCATTGGTCGCTCCTTTACATTATATCCGAAAAATAGTATAGTATCATTATACAACACGGGAAACTATTTTGGGAAAGGGACAGGTTAAACATTAGAGATGCCGGAAATTGGCATAATTGGAGGAAGCGGCGTTTATCGGATGCCGTCGGTGGAGCTGATAAGGGAAGAGGCGGTGGATACCCCTTATGGAGCACCCTCGGACACGTTTCGGATGTTAAGGATTTCTGGCATAGAAGTGGTTTTTTTGGCCCGGCATGGAAGTGGCCACACCATCCCTCCCCATAAGATTAACTACCGCGCCAACATATGGGGTTTTAAGGCCCTCGGCGTGAAGAGGCTGCTGTCAATGGGAGCGGTGGGCGGGATTAATCCCCTGCTGAGGCCGGGCAGCATTGTGGTTGCCGACCAGATTATTGATATGACTACCGGGCGGACATCAACCTTTTATGACAAGGACGAGGTCTATCACGTTGATTTCAGCGAACCGTTCTGCCCCGAGCTAAGGGCGGTATTCACAGAGGCGGCCGGGGCTGTTGGGCTGCCCGTCCTGACAAGGGGCACGTACGCGTGTACAAACGGGCCGCGATTTGAAACAAGGGCGGAGATAAGATATTATTCTATTGCCGGGGCAGATGTGGTCGGGATGACGGCGATGCCTGAGGCCGCCCTCGCCAGAGAGGCCGAGATATGTTATGGCACTATTGCAACGGTAACAAACTCCGCCGCCGGTATAAGCAGAGACAAACTAACGACCACCGAGGTCATAGAAACAATAAATGAATCCTCAATTAATCTGAACGCCCTGCTCCTGAGGACGATTTCCCTGATAAAAGCCCAAAGACACTGTCCATGTAAGGACGCCTTAAAAGACGCGAAGATGATGAAGTGACATTTAAAAAAAATTAAAAAACAGACAATGGTATGATGTTAATACCATCAAACGTATCGAGTTATGAGATTGTCGAAATAGCAGACTCAGACCTTATGGATTTTAAATTTGTCGGAAAGGTTGTAGGAGGATATACTAAATATTAATCATATATTCATTGACTTAAAGGGTTAGCAATACAATAATTGGGTGTTTCAGGGGTATGAATAAAATTATAACAGCTAAGACATCGGCTCGCATAAGAACTATTATCTTCATTTTGATTTGTCTATTTATTATTTTCTGTATTAAAAAGTTCAAGGGTCAATATGATCCTGAAAATAGTGAGAATGCCGACAATACTCTATACGAAGAGACAGCTAAGTTAATAGGTAGTCCAAAGTATGTTGGGGAACTCAAGAGTGGCATACCAAATGGACAGGGAAGATGGATATGGAGCATCAAACTATGCCGCCGTAGCTCAAATAAGAAACGCTTGTAGTTAAAACCACCAAGGCCGCTAACTAATGCTGAGATAGAAGAATACAACAGACAACATTCACAGAATCCACTTAGATAAGCCTCCAGTAAAACGCTGGGGGCTTTTACTTCCCGTCCATAACTTGGACAGCAAGGCTATTTCACCTTCATAAACCGATAGCCTGATAGCGCGGCTTCTACCTCTTCAGTAACAATCCGGCGGACTTCGTCTCTGTCCGGCTTCTGTGATAAGTCCTTTTTTATCGGCTCTATCTCCTGTTTAAGCATGAAGCGTACCTCGTCGCGGTCAGGCTTTGTAGAAAGCTCATGTCGCATTTCAGTCTGTTCCTGCTTTACGTCAACTAAGCCCTGTTTCATGCCCTTAATATTCTCATTCATAGAAATCAATATCGCGTCTCTCTCTTCATCTGTCATAGCCTTGCCCTCCATACCTCTTCAATACCACTTAAATACCACAAATAAGTGTTATTTAATAAAGAATTTAAACATTAAGCCCATAGCAGCAATCAATATGCCGACTTGCGTAGCCCCAAAAGCTATCATCCACTTGATAGTATCTACCTTAGACTTCTCTATCTCTGTTTTTAAATTGGCGATATCCTCTTTAGTGGCCATTTCTTGACGGAGGGCAGTAGCCATCTCCTTTAAGTCAGATTTTGTCGCCATCTCCTTTATATCAGATTTTGTCGCTAAGTCATTACGCGTATTAAGACTTACTTCGCTGAATACAGTAAGAAGCGCGTCAACGCCCTCGTCGCCCAGTTTTTCTCTCAACACTCTTGGCATCGTTATCACGCTCATACCCCTATTATACCGCCCAGCAGCTTTTCTGTCAACCCGACCGCCGCCTCAAGAGTGTCTCAAGAGGTTAAATCATAGAATATCGCACACTCTTTTGCGGCCACCGATGCCTCACCATCTGCTTCGGGGTAGTCCTGCAACTGGCGTGAAGGGAATCCTCATCAAAGTTTTTTTTAACACGATTAATTAACCATTGACAAACCCATTTCTTTAAGGGTATCATCCTAGTCCATGTGGGATATGATTCCCTGTGATTTTTTACTTTCAGGAGGGTAGGGAATTGCATGCTTTAGGTACTCATCTTTTAGTGGAATTAAGGGATTGTAACCCTGGCTGTATTTCCAACGTCAGACAGGTAACCGACGCGATGGTCGGTGCAGCAAAGGCAGCAAATGCAACTATTGTAGATGTGTCCTTCCACGAGTTTAACCCGTTCGGTATCAGCGGAATGGTAATCATTGCCGAATCTCATCTGTCCATACACACATGGCCGGAGTATAATTATGCCGCAGTGGATATTTTTACCTGTGGCGACGTCATAAATCCCGGCGACGCCGCCAGATATTTGATTGATCGTTTCGAGTCGTTAAATCCTTCTATTGTAGAGGTTAAAAGGGGTTTAATTTCTACAAAAGACGTAAAGCTTCCTCATAAAGTATTTGAACGTGAACTTGAGTGTGTTTCGTGACCAAAGCGTCATAACAGACACAGTCGGCGTTAGTATCTTTTTTTACGCGGTGGGTTGTTACAGGCGGGGTTCGCGACATATTATGGCAGGTACGGCGGTTATTTATCCTCGACTGGCGGGTGTGTGTTGAGGCGTTGATTTGCTTTATGTTTATATACCGTGCTTTGGAGACAATTTATATTTAAAGGAGGTGAGTGTGATGCGAAAACTAACGGTTATTCTGTTTCTTGTTGCGTTTGTTATGACAGGCAGCCAGGCATTTGCCGATGCTGACGATACCAAATGGGTCGCCCAGTGTGTTAAAGACAACAAGAAGGAAGGCGCAAAGGAAGAGGTCGTCTATAAGTATTGTGAATGTATGAACAGCAAGATGGATAACAATGAAACAAAATCCATTACCCAGTGGGAAAAATCGCACCCTGCGGAAATGAAGGAGTGCGAAGCGAAGGCCGGTTGGAAATAACTGGGCAACGCTTGATTATCCAGCCAATCTCAGGCAGCGATTGTTCTGTGGGCGGGGCGGTGGTTACGCCCCACCCTTAAATTATACGGGTTCTATCCTAATATTTTGAATAGTAGTATGAAAATATTGGCCGCGGTGCCCAATTTCAGTGTCGGGTCGGGCAACGCCTCCATCTCCCACATAGGGCTTTCCTAATATAACCGCGGCTATGAAATCCGCAGGACACTAAGTCCATTGCCATATGTATAGGGGGCAACAGGTGGGCGGTCATCTCAGTATCATGTTCCAACAGCAAGCTATATCAGCGTTGTATCAAAAAAGGACTCATCGCAGACGGCGTGGGTTTCGTAAAAAACCATCTGTTTGAGATAAGTAAGCGTCAAGAAAACCCCATCTTTACAGTGGGGGTAGCAGATGTCATAAT
>NZ_JBJUSG010000171.1:0-6195 GCF_046044395.1 Candidatus Magnetominusculus dajiuhuensis
ATTGAACGATGGCAGCGTGGAGAAACAAAACCGACACTAAAACAGTTGGAGTCGTTTGCAAAATCCACTTATGAAACATAATATAGGGTTAGAATAAAAGCGGCACCAGCGCGACTTATCATATTCCTTTCAGGGATTTGTACAGATAGTCAATTTCATCTCTTATATCAACAGGGTGGTTGCCGACAAAAAAGCCGCGGTCATGGGCTATGTCCGCTTGTTTTGAGCTTACGACCTCGTAGTCGAAATACTTAATCACGTCGTGTCTGAGCATATTGCCGCCGGTGATTATTCTATATTCGATGTTCGATTTTTTCAGCGTGCTAAGGACTGCGTCTCTGTCTGTCCCCGCGTCCGGATTTACTATCATCGTAAAACAAAACCATGAGCTTTGCCCTGTTTCCTGCTGAATGATAAAGCGTTTGTCGTGTTTGAAGGTGTTTACAAAATGGGCGGCATTGCCACGCCTTGTCCTAAGAAACGCGTCGAGCTTTTTGAGCTGAACCTTGCCAACCGCCCCTTGTATTTCCATTGGGCGGACATTGTAGCCCGGCAAAATAAACCGGTAGGCCTCATAAAAATCGCTGTCTTTCTTTTCAAAGATTGGACTGCCCACGGGCTGGCCGCGGCACCAGCCGTGATTGCGGATTGATCTGCACAGACAGTCAATTTCAAAGTCGTCCGTGAGAATAAGCCCTCCCTCCATAGTTGATATATGGTGAGAGAAAAACGTGCTGAATGTCCCTACGAGGCCGAAAGTACCCGTGTAACGGCCATCATACACCGCCCCCATTGATTCGCAGTTGTCCTCAAAGAGGATAAGGTTATATTTTTGGCATATCTGCGTGATCTTATCAAAGCGGCATGGATTGCCAAGTATGCTCACCGCCACAATCATTCTTGTCTTAGGAGTTATCGCCCTTTCAATCTGCTCCACATCAATGTTGAGGGTATTAATGTCAATATCAACAAACCTGAGTTTCAGCCCGTACTGCTGCAGAGGATAAAATGTGGTTGCCCATGAAATACACGGCACTATTACCTCATCGCCGGGCATCAACGGCAAATCCTTCCGGTAAAACAACGCGGCAACGGCCACAAGATTTGCCGACGAGCCGGAGTTTACCATGACGGCGTGCCTTCGTCCGAAAAACGAGGCAAACTCTGCCTCAAACTCTGAGACATGCCTTCCCATTGTAAACATGTCGCTTTCCATGACTGCTGTGACCGCGTCTTTTTCCTGCTGGCCGAAGGTGGAAGACGTCAGGGGAAGCCTAAGGGCGGCCAGTACATCAGACATTGGCAAATTGGTTTGGTTTTAATATTTTATATCCCTTCAGCAATTCCACGATGCCGTCATCAAGCGAGTGTGCCGGTTTAAAACCAAGGGATTCAATCTTATCGTTGCTCACGACATAGTCCCGTTTGTCGGGGTCCTCCCCTACGGGGGCAGAGTGGATGTAGAGTTCAGGTACGTATTCTTTTATTTTTTCACAGAGCTGCCTCTTTGTTATGTTCGCGCTGCTCAGCCCCACATTGAATGGCTCGCCGGCCATTTTATCGTAGTTATCCATAGCAAACATAAATGCGCGCGTGACGTCTCTTACGTGGATGTAATTTCTGCGAAAATGCCCCTCAAAAAGCACGATGAACCTGTCTTTATACGCCCTGTAGGTGAAATCGTTAACAAGAAGGTCCATTCTCATCCTCGGGCTCATGCCGAAAACCGTAGCAAGGCGCAGTGTGACGGCATTTCCCCTGTCAAGCAGGGCGTTTTCGAGTATGACCTTGACCCTTCCGTATTCGGAGATTGGCCTAAGTGGGGATTGCTCTGTGCAGAATCTGTCCTTTTCCCCGATGCCATAGCCGCTGTTTGTGGTAGGAAATATTACCTTTTGCAATGGAGAGAGCCTGTCTATCATATCCATCATTGCGTCGTGGTTTACGAGATTTGTCAGAGACGGGTTCATCTTACACGCTGGTGCCCCTACAATGGCGGCCAACGGTATAATAACGTCAAAGCGGGGAACAAGGGAGGAAATCAACCCTGAGTTGCATATATCCCCTTTTATAAAATCGAAACCCTCACAGGCACAACAATCAAGCAGAGTAACCTGCCCAAACATAAGCGAGTCAAGCACTGTCACTTCATGCCCGGCCCTTAACAGCTCCGGCACAAGTACAGAACCAAGATACCCCGCCCCACCCGTAACCAATATCCTTTCTTTTCCCATCGTAATCTTTTCCACCACCGTTAAATAGCCTTTTGTGCAAACAGCCCATATTAGCACAGCAGCACGGTGTATTGTACGCCTCCGGCATACCTGTGTCAATATCGCTGGCCTGGCGGCTCTGTGAATAATATATAACCGCTTGAAATATTTATTTGGATATTGTACAATGTGGCGTGACATAAGTCACAGGACGCTTTATGGGCTTGCAGGAGGGCAACCTGATGGCAAATATCCCTAAATTGCCGGTGATAACTGTCTATCCATCTACTGAGATACCTGTGGTGTGTCCCTGCTGTGGGGTCAAAGGCAAACTCAAAAGAGAATACCCGCCGGAGAAGGATTTTATCATAACCTGCCCTAAGTGCAAACAGCAGGTTTTCGTTCGTATAAATGCGCGTGAATTCTATCGTAAAGATGTTACTATTGAGGCGTATTATCAGCTTAAAGACAGCAACAGACCGGCAATAAAGGGGAATATATTAAATATATCCCGCGGAGGCCTACGCCTGAAGTGTTTGAAAGTCGCGCCTGTTTGTGATAGAACGGGTAATGTTAGGTCAAGGATAGGCAGCGTTATGTCGTTAAGATTTGTATTACCGCCTAAGGAAGAGCCAGTCAGGGTTTTTGGGGAGATTGTCTCTGTAGTAGAGGAGACAGACAAGACCGTCACCTTCGGGGTAAAGTTCAAAAACCCCGGCGAATACGAAGAGATGCAAATCGGCTTTTTCCTTCAATCATAAATATCGCAGATGTTAACCTTCCGCTATTATCACATACGTATCCCCTGGCCGCACATCCATCAAAAAAAATATTCGCACAAAAATTATTTGTATAATATTTTAATGATTATTGGTATAATAGCAGGCAGGTGGGTCGGTTGGCTTTCCCTAAAGAGTCTCCCCACCGAGAGATTGATTCTTAGAACTATCTGCGTGTGTGGCTTACCTGGCGGTTGAGTGAGTAACTTTAGATTGAGAATGTTATCGTCAATCGGTTAATTAAAACAATTGGAAATAACCCATTTGGCGGGTTTTTTGGAGCAACAATATGAAACAACTAAACATACTACTGGCCGATGACGAACGGGACTTTACAGAGGTCCTGTCTGAGCGGCTGAGGATGAGGGGGTTTAAGGTCACAGTTGCCTTTGACGGGCAGGAGGCTATTGATAGTCTCAAAGAATATATACCTAATGTCCTTGTGTTGGACATGAAGATGCCGCGTAAAAACGGCATAGACGTTATGCGGTGGTTAAACACAAAAAAAATTGAGCTGCCTGTGCTGATACTTACAGGCTACAGCTCGGAGACGGAAGAGGAAGAGGCGTGGAAGCTGGGAGTTTTCGACATACTTAGAAAACCCCCTGAAATAGACATACTTTCAAAGGCTATAAGAGAGGCTTATATAAAGAAGGCCCATTAGATTAGGGCAGATTAAGCAGAGCAAGACAGGGAGTATATTATTTATCAGGAGGTACTAATGAGTTTTTTCAGAGAGGTGTATGCGTTTTTAAAGAGCGCGTCAATTGCGCACGCGAAGTGGGACTACGAGGTTTCGATGAGCATCCTGAAAAACAGGAAGAAAATGCTGTGGATTCTCATAGCCATCCTGCCAATACTGGCCGTGGCCCTGGCAGAGGCCGGTGGAATCTTAGGTGGGAAGACGGCGTATGCCCCTGCCTTTTATTCCACGAAAATTTTTATGGCTTCCATGGCGATAGGTCTTGCAGCCGGACTGATTACGGGATGTATTGGGGCTGGAGGCGGGTTCATTATTACCCCTGCCCTGATGGCCGCCGGCGTTAAGGGAATCCTTGCCGTAGGTACTGACCTGTTTCACATCTTTGCCAAGGCGATTATGGGTACAACGGTGCACAAAAAACTCGGCAATGTCTCAGTCAAACTTGCCGTAGCGTTTCTGGTCGGCTCAACCGGCGGTGCCGTTATCGGGGGACTGATAAACAAAGGGCTATACGACTATGACCCGCTGTTGAGCGAGGCATTCATAAGTTTGGTTTATGCCGCGCTGCTTGGGTTTCTGGGGTTTTACACCTTAGCCGATTTTCTAAGGTCAAGGAAAGGGGCGGACACGGGCGACGCCCACGGCGGCGCGACGACCGATATGCCGGCCTTTACGCTGAAAGTCCAGTCGGTAAACATCCCGCCCATGATAACTTTTGATGAGGACTATGTACCGGGCGGAAGGAAGATTTCCGGCGTCATAGTTGCGGCAGGCGGTGTAATCGTAGGCATAATGGCCGCCATAATGGGCGTGGGAGGCGGTTTTATCACCTTTCCAATGTTTGTTTACATCTTTGGCGTCTCGTCTATGACTACCGTTGGAACGGACATATTACAGATAATATTTACCGCGGGGTTTGCGGCAATCACTCAGTACGCGATATACGGATACGTGTTTTATTCACTGGCGATGGGTATGCTGCTTGGCTCGTTGATAGGCATTCAGGTCGGCGCTATGACCACAAAGGTCGTAAAGGGGATTCATATCAGGGGATTTTATGCAATATCCATCCTTGCGGGTTTTATAAACAGGGTCGCCACACTGCCGAAAAAGTTGACCGAACTGGAAGTCATAAACATACCCAAGGGGGTAAGCAATGGCATAGAGACCTTTGGAGATATAGTTTTCTGGATCGTGGTGGGATTTTTTGCCTTATGGATATTCAGTAAATTCTTTGGCAATTTGAAGAAATTAAAAGAGGGGGTATAACATATGTTAGTCGAAAACAAAAAGCCTTTTTTCACAGGCGTTTTTTATGGTATATCGTTTTTGGCGGTATTGGCGGTGATTTTTTCGCCAATATTCGGAGACGGGAGAAACGGTCTCGTATTTTCAGATGATATGTTTAACAAACTCTCTAAGGGCTCTTCATATTTCATACCCAAGATAATAAAGGGCAACGAGAAAAACATGGGTAAGCAGTTCTCGGTAACTATATCGCTTGATAAGCCGGAAGTCGCTGAAAAGGCGGCCGGGCAGTTTAAAAAGGCGGGAAGCGATGTCCGGTTAGACGGCAGCACGCTGAAAATTTCCGGCGACCTCGGTAAGACCCTCGCCGTGATACTTAAAGACTCAGACTCCATGTTCAACAACGACTCTGACAAATTAAAGGCTGACTATGGATATGACGGCAAAGAGGTGCTCCAGTCGTGGTGGCAGGCACTTTCTAAGATGGACAAGGCGTTAAAGAAGGATGGGAAGATCCCTGAGTCCAAAGAGGTCGGCGCGGTTATGAAAAAGGCCGTAGAGCCCGCGTACAACTTTTTCGGGATACAGTCCCAACAGGTCTCCGATAAGATAGGCATCATGTCGGGGCTGCTTGTGTTTTATGTCATCTATACGATGTGGTGGGGATTTGCGATATATTTCCTGTTTGAAGGGTTCGGGCTTTCGATGAAAAAGGCCAAAGTGAAGAAAGAGATATAACTCAGCAGCACTGAAGCCGCCAACGGCGGCAGCCCAAACGCGATAGACAAAGCGTGGCGAGATTTACGGGTGAAGGGGGGTTACCCCCCTTCGTCTTTAATCCTTTCTGTTGTTACCGCAGGATTCAGGCATTGCCTTCCTCAAAAGCAAATGTAACGAAAACTTAACGTCCGTCAAACCCGGCTGTCAGTACGGGGGCCTCTATTGCCATTGCCGCGCCCGAAAGCAGGAGGACTATTATTAGTGAGGTTAATATTTTCAATACAGATATATTATATCAATAAAATATTACATGTATATTACATTAACACCAGGACAAATTTGTTCTCCATCATAAGTAAGCGGTAGTTGCTTAGTTTGTTGTCACCTTTGTCCCTTTTTTGTCATTCCGGCTTGTCCGGAATCGTCCCTTAAATGGTTGTTTCATGATGATTTTGCCTATTCTTAGGTATTAGGGATAATAGGGGTAGGGAAGGCTCTCACCTCCCCTCCCTCCGAACCGTACAGGCGGATT
>NZ_JBJUSG010000172.1:0-6171 GCF_046044395.1 Candidatus Magnetominusculus dajiuhuensis
CTTTAGGACATTTCTACTTTGGTAGAATAGGACATTTCTATTTTGGTATTACATACCCCTGATTGCCCCTGATTGCCCCTTGACTATTTTATAGAAGAAATATGTGTTTATAAGTAAGTATGTAAAGAAAAAGAAACAAGCATCGCAAAGGCGAACCGAAACACAGTAAGTTGGGGAGCTTTAAGGCAGGCCGCGTTTTTCGACGCAGCCGCCCGTTTATTGATCCACCGGCACCTGCAAACCCTCAGGATTTATCCGAGACACCGGCGTCCTGAAACGTCGCCATCTCTCTGTAAATCTTCAACGATGCGTCCAGTATGGTCATCGCTATGGCCGCCCCCGTGCCCTCGCCAAGCCTCATATCCAGCTCCAGCATGGGCACCAACCCCATGTGCGCTAAAATCGCCCTGTGTCCTATTTCATGTGAACGGTGGGCGGAAAACATATACTCCTTCACCGTTTCATTCAGGCCATAGGCGACTACCGCCCCGGCTGTAGAGATAAAACCGTCAATAACAACGGGAAGCCGCAGCTCTGCCGCACCGAGGCACAAACCGGCTATCGCACCTATCTCCGCCCCGCCCACCTTCATAAGCACATCTATTGGGTCTTTAGCGTCAGGGGCGTTTACGGCTATGGCACGCTCTATCACGGCGATCTTCTTAGACAGCTCCGCGTCGCCTATCCCCGTGCCTCTTCCTGTCACCTCAGCAACCGGCCTTCCAGTAATCACGGCGGCCATTGCGGAGGACGGCGTTGTGTTGGCTATGCCCATCTCACCGGTTGCAAACATCCTGACGCCCTTTTGGGCATATTCGCGGGCAAGGGCAATTCCAACATTTACACATTGTATTGCCTCATCGCGGGTCATGGCCGGCCCTTTGGCCATATTTTTCGTCCCATAGACCACCTTTTTTTGTATCAGGCCGGGACAGTCTTTAAAGTCGTAATTCACGCCGGCATCAACAACCAGCACATCAGCCCCCGCGTGTCTGGCAAGGACATTAATCCCCGCCCCGCCTCTTAGAAAATTAAGCACCATCTGGGGCGTAACCTCAGCCGGAAACGCCGACACGCCCTCCGCTGCCACCCCGTGATCCCCTGCAAACACAAATACCGCCTTTTTCGGTATCTCCGGCATTGTGTCTTCGTATATGGCAACAAGACGCGCGGCAAAGCGCTCCAGCAGCCCGAGGCTGCCCTGTGGTTTGGTTAATATATCAAGCCTGCTTTGGGCCTTCTCAAAAAACTCCTTCTTTAACGGCCTTATGTTGCTGGATGCGGCTTTGATAGTTTCCATAGTCTGCTGTTAATCCTCCTTTGCGTCTTATTTTAATTCGGAATTATCCACTTGACAAAGTTTCTGAACAATATACATTTGTGCATGCCTACCTTAAACCCTCATTGACATAAAGTTACCGGATTGAGTACAATGAACCCGTGGATGATAATAACATATTCAGCTTTAACGAAGACAACAACTTTGAGGACAGCGGCCAAAATAACGGAATACGGTATTGGCTTGCCTCTGATTTAATGGTTTGGCTTGGATACAGCGACTTCTCAGTCTTCAAGAAATCTATCAACAAAGCGATGTCAGCCTGTGAGACACTGAATATTCCCATAGAAGACAATTTTGTAGGATTTAGTGACGTTGACAATTCTGGCAAAGTACAAAGAAATTATAAATTAACGCGATTTGCTTGCTTTATGGTTTCTATGAATGGTGATATAAAGAAGCCACAGGTAGCAAAAGCACAGATATATTTTGCCACAATTGCAGAGACGTTTAGAAGTTATCTTGAGACATCTGAAAATGTAGATAGAATTTTAATACGGGAAGAAATTTCGGACAAGGAAAAATCTTTGAGTGCATCAGCTCATCAAGCGGGTGTTGAAAATTACCCATATTTTCAAAATGCTGGATATAGAGGAATGTATAATATGAATTTAAATGAATTAAAAATACACAAAGGTATTGATATAAAAAAATCATTGTTGAATTTTATGGGGAAAGAGGAATTGGCCGCTAATCTATTTAGAATAACCCAAACCGAAGCCAAAATAAAAAATGAGAACATCAACGGTCAGAATAAATTAGAAAGAACTGCATATTCGGTTGGTAAAGAAGTAAGAGACACAATGGTAAGAATAAGTGGGAATAAACCAGAAGATTTACCAATATCCGAAGAGATAAAAGATGTTAGCAAAAAGCTTAGAAAAACTAATAGAAAATTCATAGGCATGGATAAAACCAAGCCGGAATGACGGCAGGGATATAAACGGAGTTAACTGCATAGGCAATTTCAGTTATTTTAATTTCAGCGGCAAACCGCTGACCACAAAATATACTTCGTCTGCGACTGCGGCGGCTTGCTGATTGAGCAATCCGGCCGCGTCCCTAAAGACCCTCGCCAGCTTATTGTCCGGCACTATTGACATGCCCACCTCATTTGACACGAGGTAAAGGCGTTTATCTTTTGACTCTGTGGCCTTGAGTTTCTTTAATCTCGATATAAAATCATCAATTTCTTTTGTGACCGTCCCGATTTCAGGAAACGGCTCCCTCATCAAACAATTAGAAAGCCAGAGCGTGAGGCAGTCCACTAAAATCACATCGTAGGATTCCACAAGTTCAGAGATCATCTCCGAAAGGCGCACCGGCTCTTCAAAGGTCTCCCACACGTCTGACCGCTGCCTTTTGTGGGCGTCTATGCGTAGGCGCATCTCATCGTCAAGCGGCTCTGCGGTTGCAATAAAAGCCTTCTTACCCGCTTGCTGCCCTGATAGTTTTAGCGCATAGGAACTCTTGCCGCTTCTCGAGCCGCCGGTTATGAATATTATTTTCATGGTCAGCCGCCGCCCGCGGCCTTCTCAGGCAATCTATATCCACGCGGGGTTATTATCCAGTTGCCGCAACTGAAGGACTGTGAATTGCCGATGACGACGGTCGTCTGCATGTCAATTCCGTGGTTGAGCATCTCTGACAGGGTCGTTATGGTTATACTCTCGTCCGCCCTTGCCGCTCCCTTAACTATGCCGACGGGGGTTTCGCCGCTTTTATATTTCAGGAGTATGTCCCTTGCCTTATTAATATGAGACGGCCTGCCCTTGCTTTTGGGGTTATAGATGACGATGACGAAATCAGCGCTTGCCGCGGCGTGAAGGCGGCGTTCAATCAGCTCCCACGGCGTCAGCCTGTCTGACAGGCTGATGGCGGCAAAATCGTGCATGAGCGGTGCCCCAAGGGCCGCCGCGGCGGCGCATAACGCCGGTACACCCGGTATTACCTCGATAGTGGGACGGGCAGCCGCGTCACTCCAAGGATAAACTCCGCCCTTAGTCCGCTCTTTTATCAGCTCAAGCACAAGCCCGGCCATCGCATAAACGCCCGGGTCGCCGCTGCTTATCACAGAGACAACCCGCCCACCTGCCACCTCGTCTATGGCCGCGGTGCAGCGCTTCACCTCTTGCGTCATACCTGTGCCGATTATCGTCTTATCCTTGATAATTGCCCCTATTAACTCTATGTAAGTCGAATAGCCGACGATTACCGTTGAGGCCGCAATCGCCGCCGCCGCCCTGGGCGTGATGTGCTCTACCGCACCCGGCCCTATGCCGACAATATAGAGGGTGCCGCGTTGATTTACAATTGACTTATTATTTTCTGTAACCATGTTTGAAATCCTTGTCGTATAGTTTTGATTGGCGGCCCGTTTGGCCTTCAGACGCCCTAAGTGCCTCGCCCACTAAGATTAATGCCGTTTTCTTTATGCCCGCCGCCTTTACCTTTTCGGCAATATCAGCAATTGTCCCCCTCAATATCCTCTCCTGTGGCCATGAGACCCTCTCCACAACCGCAACCGGCGTCTCCGGTGGATAGCCTTCTCTGAGTTTCTCCATTACTTTATCTATCATGGAGACGCTTAAAAAGATAACCATCACGGCCCCATGCCTTGAGAGAGCGCCGAGGTCTTCGGCCCTGGGGACAGGTGTCTTGCCCTCCATGCGGGTGAAAATCACCGTCTGGGTTACCTCCGGTATGGTCAGCTCCATCCTTAGGGCCGCGGCAGCCGCAGCCGACGACGATACCCCCGCGACGACCTCATACTCTATCGCATTGTCCCGCAGTTTTTCAATCTGCTCTGAAATAGCGCTATAAAACGAGGTATCCCCCGTGTGGAGCCTTACAACAGTCTTACCCTCTCTTGCTGCCCGCACCATTAAGTCGGCCATCTCCTGCAGCTCCATCCCCGCCGAGTTATACACCTCCGCCTTTATGCCCGTCAAAAGCGCTGTGTTTATGAGGCTGCCAGCGTATATTACCATGTCGGCGCTGTCCAGCAATCGCCTACCTTTTATCGTTATTAACTCAGGGTCTCCGGGGCCTGCCCCGACAAAAAATACCTTGCCGGTCATCGCTCAACCACTATCAGGTGAACTCCACAGTCAACGGCGGCATTCACCTTTTCATAAAAACCGCCCTCTTTGCCGGTTTTTTTAGTGACGAGACAGTCAATCGCATATTGCCTTATCGTGGCCGCGTTGAGTTCGGTGGTAAACGGCCCCTGCATGGCTATGATATTGGCGGCATTGACACCTGCCTCAAGCGCGCTTTTTATTGAGTGTTCAAACGGAAGCACCCGCACAAAGATGTCCACGCCGCCATTTTCTGAAAGTGGCCTTACGAAACCGAGCTCCTTGGAGCCGGTGGTAAACAATGGGCGTTTTACTTTGAGGGCGAGGATTTTATCAATCACCTGAGTAAGCGAAGACACATAGCAGAGTTTTTCGTACTGGAATTCATTGTCAAATGCGGTATCGCGCACCTTTGACTCATAAACGAGCTTCAATTCAGTGGAAACAGACTTCGCAAGTGGCGTTATTAGCTCCGCATAGGGATGGGTGCAGTCAATTATCTTTGTGATGGCGTGTTTTTTAATGAATCTCTTCAGGGCGTCGGCCGTAGTGAAATTCTCTAAAATCGCCCTATCGCCAAACTTCTCCTTAAACAGATTAAAGCCATACCCGGTAACGGTAGAGACGAGGAAGTCCTCACCGCCTTTCATCAGCTCGTATCCCATGTTGACGCCCTCAGTCGTACCACCCAGCACCAGAATACGGCCACTGCCCTGTGATACATCAATCTTCGGCTCCTGAGGGCCGGGGAAAAGCGTCTCCCTTGCGATGGCCACGGTTATACCGTCAAAGATAGTCTTTGGAAGAACGAGTCTTGAGCTGCTGCCAGAAAGGGCGGCCGACGGTTCAGCAACCCCATATACGCCAATGGACTTAAAGACCATGTCAGATTTCACGGCGGCGGTGTTTCGTTCGTAGTACATATCAATCATCCACTTTGGGATAAATCTTACATATAGATGCAGCGCGGCTGCGGCGGCAAGCAGACCCTGTTCGTCTCTTTTTACCCATGCCGAGGCGAGGCAGCGCAGGTTATCTGTCGTAATGCCGGCTTTTTTGCAGCCTTCGGTAATGGCGGCGGTGATGGCCTCTTTTTTTGCGCCCTTAACACATCCAACCCCGCAGGTGTATATCCTGAGGGAATCGGTTGCCGTGGTCACAACTGGCTGCGCCCCCGTAATTGAGCTTATCAGATATGTCAGGGCGTTTGCCCCACCTTCGTGCCCGGACAGGGTGCTAACCGCAAATCTTCCGGCCTCATCAAGTGTCACAACGGCGGGGTCTTCGAGTTTGTTCCTCAGCAAGGGCGCAATAACGCGGTTCACTATCCCAAGCGACATGACAAAGACCAGCCCCCCGTACCGGTTAAATACCGAGGCCGTATGGGCCGACAGGGAATCAAAGGTATGCACCTTCGCGCTACCCCCAGCCTCTGTTAAAACACCGGCCTTTACGTGCAAATCCCCCGACGTCCCGGCGGCTATTTTCTCAGCAAGCGCTGTGCCATTAGGTGTTATGCAAAATACGGCAATGTCCATGTTTGTGTAATTCCCATTTTTTACGCGTATTTATTAATCATCCATAGATTAAATTCTCTGACCCCTCCACAGGGCAACCGTCTATAATAATCTACATGTCTTATAAAATCAATAGCCGGGCGAGGCCCATGTTCTGGATTTGGCTTGACACGAGGACAAAGGATGCTGTAATACCAAAATAGAAATGTCCTATTCTACCAAAGTAGAAATGTCC
>NZ_JBJUSG010000173.1:0-5997 GCF_046044395.1 Candidatus Magnetominusculus dajiuhuensis
GAATAGGACATTTCTATTTTGGTAAGAATAGGACATTTCTACTTTGGTACGACACGAGGACAAAGGATGCTTGACTTATTATATAAAATAGTTGTAGACTTCCTAAGCAGAACAGTTATATCCCGAATCGGCCGGTTCAACGTGAGTCGGCTTGATGTGGGTTGGTTGACTCAATATGAATTGGTTGGCTCAATATAAATCAGGAGGACGCCGTGAATGAAATTTTTTTAAAAGATTTGGCAGCCTTATACAGCAACCCCCTTGTTAAGGACATGTTTACGGATTATTTTACCAGGATGCAGCAGGAGGGGGCGCAGGCGGCTGCTAAGTTTTTCAACATGGCTCCGGCAAAAAAAGATGTGTTTGGCGTTGGACCGGATGTCTTTGAGAAGATGGCCGAGTTTTACTCTGGATTTGGTTTTGTATCACAAAAGAAGCATCAGGAAGTCCTGGAAGAAAACGAATCTTTAAAGAAGGAAAACGCCTTTTTAAAAGAGGTAGTGCAGAAGATGAATCTCAAGATGTTTGAGGAAGGCAGCAGGGGCATCCAGGATGCCTGGCAGGAGGGACTGGCAAAGCAGCTTGAGATGAGCAAGGAGATGGCAAAGACTTTTTTTGAGCTTTTCAAGGACATAAAGAAATAGATGCAATAGGGCGCTTGCGGCCTGAGAATTTACATAAAATCTAATAGATATGAGGAGGATTTACAGATGGAAGGAACCGCGTCTTTCTTTGAGTCGCTGTTGAAAGTTCAGAAGGAATTCATTAACAACTGGGTCCAGACGGCAACCAATCTGTCAAAAGGCCTTCCCTCAATGGGGATGCCTAAGGACAGCTCAGGTGGCGACGTTATGGGTCTGTACAACGTGTGGTTTAAGACCGTAGGCGGCTCAATTGACGAAATGATGAAGAAGTATCCGGCTGGCCTCGGCAAGGACACCGTATCAAAGGTCTTTCAGGGATTCGATTCGTACATGAAGGTGTATGAGTTCTGGCAGCCCGTCATTAAGGCGGCTCAGGACAATGCCTTAGACCCGGACAATATGAAAGATTTAGCTGATCCAATCAAACTGAAGGGCCTCATGGATAAACTCTTCGGCTTTACAAATCCGGAATCGGCGTCGGAACTCCTCGGCCAGTCCTCAAAGGTGGTTGAGACATGGGGGGCGTCCGCGCAGAATTTTGCCAGTCCGTGGCTTGATGCCGTACAAAAAAGCATGACCTCGTTTTTCGATATATCCTCGGGAAACGATCCTAACGCCAGCATAAATGTCTTTCATAATTTCTATGGCGCGTTTGAAAAGACATTCGGAAAGGCATTTAAATCCCCTCAGGTAGGGAAAGACAGAGAAAAGCTGGAGCTTCTCCTCAGGACGTTGGACATGTATACCGTTTACATCGCTAAGAACGCGGAGTTCCAGCACAAGATATACATAGCCGGAGAGAAGGCCTCAAAGAAGGTAGTTGAAGCGATTGCCGATAAAATTAAGGCCGGAGAAGAGATTAAGAGTTACAACGATTTCTACAAGATGTGGACTGAAATCAACGAAGCCGAGTACTTTGAGCTGTTTAACACAGAGGAGTTCTCTTCTATTCAGGGTGCGCTGCTTGAGTCAGCCCTTGAGTTCAGAAAACAATTTCACAAACTGCTGGAGCTTTATCTTTCGGACTTCCCGATACCGGTGCGTTCCGAGATAGACGATATGTATAAGACACTGTACGAACTGAAGAAAAAGGTACGCGTACTTGAGAAAAAACTAAACGTGAAAAATGATAAGGAGGTTGCTCAATGAAAACGCCTTTTGTAGCATTTGATTCTAAAAGCCTGGCAAAAGAGATAGGCGATATCAGCACCAAAATCTTCAAAGGCTCTGAGACTATCTTACAGATTGAAGACATTGATGTAGGCACTTCTCAGAAGGAGCTTGTCTTTCAGCAGGACAAGATGAAACTCTACCACTATAAGAATGACAAGGTAACGTGCAGCGTACCCGTGCTTATCGTCTATGCGTTGGTCAATAAGGAGTATATGCTTGACCTGCAGCCAGACAGGAGCATTGTAAGGAATCTGCTTGACCACGGCATTGACCTCTACATCATTGACTGGGGTTATCCTACCCGCGCCGACAGATACCTGAGCATGGACGATTACATCAACGTATATATGAATGACGCCGTTGACTATATAAGGGAATCGGCCAACATAGATAAAGTAAACCTGATGGGTATTTGCCAGGGCGGGACTTTCAGCACAATATTCTCGTCCATCTATCCTGAGAAGATCAAAAACCTTATAACACTGGTTACTCCAATAGATTTCTCAGTTAAGAAAGGGCTGCTGTTTAACTGGTCAAGGAACATGAATGCCGACGCGCTGGTTGACGCTTATGGTATAGTGCCGGGGGATTTCCTTAACTCAGGCTTCCTCATGCTCATGCCCATAACCCTTAATGTCGGCAAATACATTGGAATGCTTGACGTGGTAGAGGATAAGGAAAAACTCCTGAACTTCCTCAGAATGGAGAAATGGATATTCGACAGCCCCGACCAGGCCGGCGAGACCATAAGGCAATTTATTAAGGACATGTACCAGGGCAATAAACTCATAAAGGGTACTCTCAGGATTGGCGATAAATCGGTAAATCTCAAAGACCTTACCATGCCTCTTCTGAATATCTTTGCCACAGGCGACCACATCGTACCGCCTGATGCGACAAAGCCATTGAACGACCTGGTAGGAAGTACCGACAAGGAGCTCTATGAGTTTAAGGGCGGACACATCGGAGTATTTGTAGGCGGCAAGTCGCAAAAAGAGCTTGCCCCTGCGATTGCCAACTGGCTGCATAAAAGGGCAGACGGCAAACCCGCCAAAAAACCAGCTAAACATCAATAAACCCGGATGACACGCGGCGGGCAAGCCGCGTAATTGGGACAGGCGGCGACAAGTGTGTACAGCCATTTCGCCGCCTTGTCTGTTGGCAGATGGATGATTCCTCCAGTCAAATATGCCCAACATGGTTAAGGCAAAACTGTTTAAGGATTATGTGTCAGGCCAACCGCATGGCCAACAGAAGAGTTGTTTTCAAGGCCGGTCATGCCGGATATGAAAGTAACAAAACTTGATGGCAAGATGTTTGGTGATGAGATATGGGAGGCAAGGAAAAAGGCTTATAAATGGGCTGGAGAGAACATACAGGGGAAGTCTTTAGTCAACAAAGATACTGGTTGGGGAATAGACATAACAGGCAAGGGCATTAAAAAAGTATTGAGTGGAGAACGATTAGTACCTATTGATCACATTGAAACTGTGAGGGCAATCCCTGAAATGATAGAAAATGCCGTCAAAGTTGAATCACGTCCAGATAGAGACAATAATCCTCATATTAAAAACATCCACATTTTTTGTGCTCCCTTAGAAATAGACAACAGACTTTATAGAGTAACATTGACGGTAAAAGAAACTAAATATGGGAGGCGGTATTACGACCACAGACTCACAGAAATAGAAAAGCCCGCTGCAGGCCGAGCTTTGCACACGGGAGATACCCTTTCAGGCAGCGCGTCCCGTATGGAGCAGCAGGCTTATACTGCTAGTTTAGAAGATTTGCTTAAAAATGTCAAGACTTCTAAAGATAATTAAAGGGATTGACCCTGCTGACGCCGTTGTGCTAATGCTTAGCGCGGCTGCCCTGATAGTGTTTTTACCTGTTAAAGACTTCGGCTTCGTTTCATTTGACGACGCAATACACATAACCAATAATCCCTACGTGCTTAGTGGCCTCACGGTTCAGGGTATTAAGTGGGCGTTTACGACTACCCTTGATGGCAACTGGATTCCCCTGATGTGGCTTTCTCACATGGTTGACGTGGCGCTCTACGGGGCAAGACCGGGCGGGCATCACATCAGCAACCTTATACTTCACACAATCAACACCATACTGTTATTCCTTCTTCTTAAGGAAATGACGGGGGATGTTTGGCGAGGCGCGTTTATTGCCGCGTTGTTTGCCCTTCATCCAGCCCATGTTGAAGCTGTTGCATGGGTGTCGCAACGTAAGGAACTGTTAAGCGCGTTGTTTGGGTTTGCCGCGATGTTTGCCTATGTGAAATACACAGAGCGGCCATCGCTGAAAAGATACATGTATGTGATTTGTTTATTTATACCTGGCCTGATGTCAAAGCCGATGCTTGTGACACTCCCCTTTGTGCTCCTGCTACTAGATAACTGGCCGTTAGGGCGGCTCAGACAGACAGGGGTAGCCAAACTTATCATAGAGAAAATTCCCATGTTCGCTATTTCCGGCGTCTTTAGTGTCATAACCTACTTCGCACAGAAAAACTATAAGGCCGTAATCTCCTTAACCGAACTGCCCCTTCCCCTTCGCGTGGCCAATGTGCTGGTGTCGTATGTGAAGTACCTGAAAAACGCGCTTATGCCGACAGAGTTGTCGGTTTTTTATCCCCGCATGGAGCTGGTAGAGGCGTGGCAGTGGATTGGGGCGCTTATAATACTGTCGGCATTGTCGGTATGTGTGGTGATGACTGTTAAAAGGTCGCCATATTATTTTACTGGTTGGTTTTGGTTTTTGGGTGCGTTGGTACCGGTTATAGGCATCGTACAGGTGGGTGCGCAGGGGATGGCCGACAGGTATACGTACATCCCCTTTATTGGGCTTTTTATCGCCGCTGCCTATGCGCTGCCTTCAAAGATGGCTGAACGTCCATCCCTAAGAATATTATCTTTGGCAGCCGTCATGGCTATTATCTTGTCGTCTGTTACACTTTCGGTTAAGCAGGTTGGATATTGGCAGAACTCCACCGTCTTACTAAAACACGCAGCCGGGACGATTAAAACGAGCGCTTTGTTGTATTACAACCTTGGCACAGTCCTTGCGGAGGAGGGCAAATATGAGCAGTCCCTTGACGCCTTTGACAGATCAATAGAGATAGAGCCAACCCGCGCCGATGTTTTTATCAACAAGGGAGCCGTCTATATGAGGATTCACCAGTTTGACAAGGCCGCGGAGAGTTATAGCAAGGCCATTGCCATAAGGCCTGACATCCCTGAGGCATACAACGGACTTGGTGAGGCTATGATGAACTCAGGCAAACGGCAGACGGCGGTCGCATTGTTTCAAAAGGCCTTGTCAATTAACCCAAAATATGCGCGGGCACAGTCAAACCTGGCTATGGCCTCATACTAAATTGCTGATAAACAAGTAATCGGAGCATCCTTCGACAAGCTCAGGGTGATTCGACACCTCTTTGATTGCATTACTTCTTTGACTGCATTCTGGTCTTAAAACTGGAAATAAATAATGAACATACCTATAAGCGACGTAATAACCATAATTATGAGCGTTATGGGGGCCTTGTCTGTTTTTCTGTTGTGCCTCACAGTGCTTATAGCCAGGCCGATCAATGATATCAGAAGCAGGGCATTTATTGCGATGAATGCCTTTTTTAACATGGATATATCCCAGTATGACCTGGCGCGGCTGTATATACTGTTCGGGTCGAAGATTGAAGCTTGTTCCGGCCTCGCGTAATACACATACGCCCATACGACGAAGATCATCAGCCAGCAGGCCGTAATAACCCAACCTATGGACTTTGCGACTATATCAGGGCCTTTTCTCCTTTCAAACTTTTTAGGCTGCGTATCTATATCCATACATTGTCGCCTCCTTTCGTTGTGCTCCTAATGTTGACGCCCATTTAGATGACGCCTCATAGAGAGGATAAAGTTCCACCGTTTCTCCAACTATTGTCACATATTGAGGGGTATTTTGTAAAGTAGCAGTGCAGGGCGGTCGCATTAGAAAAATAAAGCAGAAGATACCTATGCAATCACTCCGCTTTGTCCCTTGCCGTCATTCCGGCTTGTCCGGAATCCTCCCTTTAGTGGGAGTTTCATGATGATTGTGCATATTCTGAGGCACAAGGACAATAGGGGTAGGGAAGGCTCTCACCTCCCCTCCCTCCGAACCGTACAGG
>NZ_JBJUSG010000174.1:0-5903 GCF_046044395.1 Candidatus Magnetominusculus dajiuhuensis
GCCTGTACGGTTCGGAGGGAGGGGAGGTGAGAGCCTTCCCTACCCCTATTGTCTCAGCACATCCTCAAGCCAAATACGATTCCGGACAAGCCGGAATGACGACAAGACAAGAAGGGTGATGACAATTTTTTGTCGCGGAGTGAGATAAAATATATTATTGTAGGTATGATTTAGAAATGGAATAAGAAGATTTCTATGACAATCGAATCATCCGTTTTTTTGGTATCTAAATAATCACGTACGATGTTCTTCAAGTCTTTCATTTTTAAAGCTCCTGATTTATTGGATGTATTATATGCCCTTCCCCAAAAAATCCTTCAACTCATCAACTGAACCGGCTTTCCTGATAAGATTTTTGAACTCCTCTATTTTATCTAAAGAATCTATAACTCTAACCATATCCATCAGCTCAAGCCCGGCTGAACCATACTTGAGTTCAAGTCCTAACTCTATTCCCTCAAGTAAGCCTTTCCGTTGTCCCTTAAGCAACCCTTGCTGCTCCCCCTTAAGCAATCCTCTCTGTTGTCCCTTAAGCAACCCTTGCTGCTCCCCCTTTAGCAACCCTTGCTTAAATCTTACATCTCTCTCCATATCATACATTAGTGCCATTTCCTCTGCCTCCTTAAGTATCTCGCCCTGTAAATCCCTCAACTGCGACAGGACTTCCACCTGTCTTATGTATTTGCCCCTAAGTGTTTCCTCCGGCACCAGTTCTTTTAACCGGCTCAATATATCCCGTACGAATATTTTAACACCTTTCTTCTGATAATTGCACAAAATTGAGATTATCACCTCTTCAGGTTTATCTGAATATAAAAATTTCTCACAGTCAACATCGCGCATATCTATCAGGTTATACTTATGAGTTGTTGTTTCAGAGGAGAGGCTGTCTTTCATCGTGAGCGGCTCGTTACCGATATAAAATACGTATTGCAGCGGCGCAATCCCGTGAACCTCCGAGAGATAAACCCAATACCGCAGCTCCCTGTAAACCATCTTTGAATAGTTTGTTGCCTGAAACTCTATGTGAAGCAGAGAAATGGTACCATCTTCCAGCTCTACCTGCAAAATAAAGTCGGCCTCGCGTTCGTCTGTTATCTGAAGTTTAGTCTCTATTGCCGTAGATTTAACGATTTTCAAGCCGATTACCTCTGTTATCAGGGTATCTACGACATCCTTCAGGATTTCTTTTATAATTTTATCGTAACGTTTGGGCATTGGCGCTACCGTAACATTTTAATAACAATGAGTTCCTTGCCCGCAGACATTATTGTCTCAATCGCGTCGGGGTGTTTTATCTCTATTATTTTTTCGCCGTCCCTTGTCAGGTTTTGGCAGACGTATATGTCACGTTCCATGCTGAATAGTCCTAACGGCAGCAGGGCGTTTAAAATCGCTCGCGCCGTGTTTTGTTTATCGCAGAGGATGACGGCCTTGGGGCATTGCAGACACTCCTCTGCCCCCTCTATCTGTCTGCCGTGAAATGAAAACACCCTCACATCAAGCCATGATTCCTTAATTTTCGCAAACGCGGCCTGTATGGACGACACACCGGGGATTACCTCAAGCACTGAGGCCTTGCCAAACCGGTCGCATATTGTTTGCGATAAGCTGAAAATGCCGGCGTCGCCGGTTACTAATACGCCGACATCTCTGTCTTCGTGCCGTTGGATTAGATTAATTATCTCTTCTATCCGGTTTTCCTCGATGGCGTTGTCTGATGGGGCGATATCAAGGGCGGCAAGCTGCCCGCGCGTCCCAATTAATATGTCACATGCCCTTGCCCTCTTAACGGCGGCATAGGTCATATATTCAGCGCCTCCGGGGCCTGCGCTTATCACCGTTATTTTGTACACGCGGCCGCTCCTATGGGCTGTTTTTTCATATTAAACAACAATACATCCACCGATGAAAACCCGTAAAGAGTCTTTATTTTAGCGGCTATATCGTAGGCCAGAGAATTAAATTTCTCTGTATTTTGCACATGTCCGATAATCTGCTCAACGGTGTTATATTCCCCTTTGAGGCCGAAATATTTTGCGACAAAACCCGCCGCCTGCGGGGATTTCCCCGAATGTGTGTTGAAATAACCCATCAGGAGCTTTGCAAGTTTACCGGGATGCCCGCCGATTACGACCTCTCTAAAACCCTTAGTCGCAGCGTAATGAAGAGAATCGCCAATAAAATTGCTCATTTGCACGACATGCACCCCGTGGAAAATTGACCTGAGCGAATCCTCACCAATCTTACCGGGCGACAGATATACCCGCAACGAGTTCTCCTCATACGCCACATCAAGATCGCATCTGATGGTTGCCCTAATGGCCTCCACGCTCATAGGCTCAACAATTCCGGTGGTGCCGATTATTGAGATACCACCAAGTATGCCAAGCCTGCTGTTAAACGTCTTCCCGGCAGCCCTCTGGCCATCAGGCACGATTATCTCCACCTCTATAAGGCCATTTGGGACGGCCTCTCTGACGGCGGTTCGTATCATCGCCAAAGGGACGGGATTGATGGCGTGCGCACCGACGGGGATTTGAAGTCCGGCCTTTGTGACTATACCGACGCCGTCGCCACCTTTTATTATTACCTCAGCGCCGTCGTGATTAATCACCCTGATGGCCGCGGTTATCTCAAGGCCGTTGGTGGCGTCAGGGTCGTCGCCGCCGTCTTTTATTACAGAGGCGGTGCTTCTGTCTTTGCTGTCATGGCGGCTTGCAGCGCGTATATTTATCGCAAGCGTACTAATCCCCCCGGGCAGCGTTACGCTGACCACCTCTGGAAGCCGTCCGCTGAGCGCCATGATGGCGGCGGCCTTTGCCGCGGCGGCTGCCGCCGTCCCAGTTGTAAATCCCTTTCTGAGTGCGGGGTTCATTTAGTGCCTTTGAGTTTCTTTCTCTTCACTATCGCTATGGAAAGGTACAGTGGCTCCTCTGGCAGCGGCTCAGTTAATAAGTTAAAACTCATCTGCCCGTCAAGCGTAACCCTGTTTACGAGATATGCGGCGTTGGGAGGCGTTGATTTTATGGCCTCAATAAGTACGGGGAGTTTTTTATTTACCTTCATAAAGACGGTGGTCTGGTGTCTTTGGATCAATCCGGCCGTCCTTTCGACATCTTCGGGGAGTTCATAGACCCCGAAATCGCCCCCCTTGCTGGTTAACGGTATGCCAAGAAGCGACGAGGCGGCGTTAATGGAGCTGATTCCAGGCACATGCACCACATTAATCCCAAGGGCAAGCAGTGTCTCTGTCAGGTAGTTCGATGTGCTGTAAATCGTGGGGTCCCCCATTGAGACATAGGATACCTTTCTGCCCTGGGTAATGAGCGCCTTTATATTCTGAGCCAGTGCGGTATATCTCTGCCTAAGCTCCTCCCTGTTATTGTTCATCGGGAAGTAGTACATGGTGAGTTTAGACGGCTCCACATAGTGGACGATTATGTCTTTGGCAACGCTCCTGCCGAGGGCGTCAGACTGCGGTACGATGACGTCGTCTGAGGCCTCAAGGATGCGTTTGGCCTTAATCGTCACAAGCTCAGGGTCACCCGGACCAAGCCCTATTGAGTGGACGATATTATTGTTCATCGCAACAATTTATCATAAATATTTATCTTCATCGTTTATGCCTCTACGCTTCTCAACGCCCACAGCGACGTCAGAAAGAACATTATACAATAAAACACCATAAGACCGACATATATAAAATTCACCTCGCCCCCTGTCAGCGTTGCCCGTATGACCTTTGTAGAGTACGTAAGCGGGAACAGCGACACAAGCATCTTAAACGCGTAGGGGAGCTTGTCAATGGGATAAAATGTGCCGCAGAGAAAAATCATCGGCGTAATCACGAAGTTATTGACGAGGGCCTGTCCTGAGTGGTCTTTCACTACCATGGAAGTCGTCACGGCAAGGAATGAAAAAATAAACGTATGAAGACAGATTGCCGCGATAAATATGGGATTAAACGACAGTGTAACGTTAAAAATGTAGGCATAGACAAATATAATAATCGTCGCCAAAAGCCCGCGAAACACACCGAACATCGCCTCGCCAATCACAATGCTGGCATGTGGGACCGGCGCGATAAGATACTCGTCAAATGTATGAAAGTAAAACCTTGATATGTTTATCTCCGCCGATATGGCAAAGCTCTGATTAAGGCTGTTCATAGTAATAAGGCCGGGAATCAAAAATGATATATAAGAAAGGCCGCCAACTGTAACGTCCCTGCCAAAGCCCCAACCGAAGGCGATTAAAAACAGCAGCGGCGACAGCGACGAGGAGAAAAACTGCTTGAGCGCACGTTTTCGATAAATCGTTAATTCCCTGTATAAAACGGCATAAAGCCCGTTAAACATTTATTCTCCTCCCCGTGAGCCGCAAAAACACATCCTCAAGTGTGACGCCGCGAACTTTACATGTATATGTTGACTTCTCAAGCGCCTGGAGGGCGTCATGGCGGCTGTCAAAGAATTCCTCCTCAATCCCATCGTCCTTATGCACCTCAAGGACAAAGCGCCCAACTCCGTCTTTGAGTGTCTCAGGGGCGGCGTCAGTGACAATTGAGCCGTCGTTTATTATCAGCACCCGTTTGCAGAGCCTTTCGGCCTCTTCGATATAGTGGGTGGTTAGAAGAATCGTGGTATTTTTCATGCGATTTATCTTTACGATGAAATCCCATATAACGCGCCTTATCTGAGGGTCGAGGCCAACAGTAGGCTCATCAAGAAAGAGTATTTTCGGCTCATGCAGGAGGGCGCGCAAAATTACAAGCCTTCGCATCGTACCCCCGGAGAATGACTTGACCTGGCGGTTACGGTAGTCTGTGAGGCCCGAAAAATCAAGCAATTCGTCAATCCTTGCCCTTCTGGCGGCCTTTGGTATGCCGTAGAGGATGGCGTGAAGGTAGAGGTTTTCGTAGGCGGTTAAATCACGGTCGAGATTATTTTGCTGAGGCACAACGCCGATGAGGGCCTTAGTCTTTTGAGATTCCCGCTGGAAATCACTGCCGTAGTAGTAAATCGTGCCGGAGGAGGGTTTTATCAGGCCGGTGAGCATTTTAATCGTGGTGGTCTTACCAGCGCCATTTGGGCCTAAGAGGCCGACAAACTCACCGCGGCAAAATGAAAAGCTCACGCCATCAACGGCGGCCTTATCATCTTTAATAAATGCCTTTGTCAGCCCTGAAACTTTGAGGATGTCGTTGTTGTCGTTCATCTGAATACGCTATACGAGAGAGTTTGGGCAGCGTATGCCGCTAAGTAACCTGTCAATCTCTCCTTGTGAGAAGATTTTATTCGCAGAGAATCACTTAACAAAGAATTTAAACAGTGCAACCGTGACAGCCGTTTGGCCTATCCAAAATAGAAACATCCACTTGATTATATCAGCCTTGACGTTGGCAACCTCAACCCGTAGTTTCTCTATTTCAAGCCGTAGTTTGCCTGATTCTTCAAACAAATCGGCCTTTGTAACCAGTTCTTTGGAGAGTTCGGCTTTAATTTTTGCGGTGTCAGGTTCAACCTTATTGAAGACCTCCACAAGGGCTTCAGTTGCATCTTCCCCCAGTTTTTCTCTTAACACCCTTGGTATCGTTATCACGCTCATACCTTTAAGCTACCACAAAAATAATTTTCTGTCAATCCACTTGACACGCCCACAGATATCTTAGTCCGTCATTCCGGCTTGTCCGGAATCTGTCTCTACACTACGTCCTCAAGCCAACGAAGATTCCGGACAAGCCGGAATGACGACAAGACACGAAAGGTGGTGATAATTTTTTGTCGCGGAGCGAGATAAGATATATTATTGCACATATGATTTAGAAATGGAACTATGCTAAGGTACTGTCAATAAATAAGTGTTACAAAGATGATCGTGGAGAGATGGAGTAGTTCCAT
>NZ_JBJUSG010000175.1:0-5889 GCF_046044395.1 Candidatus Magnetominusculus dajiuhuensis
AAGCACGGGGGCTTTTAACTCTTTTCGCTTCTCTATGTCGGTTATAGGGTGAATCTTCTGGCTTGACAATCCTCTGCTCTGGCATGGCGTTGAGTATTTTCATCTCATTGTGTTACTCTTTTAATTATGAAGGTATTGTTACTTGCAGGAGGCTCTGGCACGAGGCTCTGGCCGTTAAGCAGGAAGAGTTATCCCAAGCAATTTATAAAATTAAAGGGAAGACAGTCCCTCCTTCAGGAAACTATGGCCAGGGTGCTCCTTGCCGTGCCGCCTGCGGATGTAATCGTCCTGACCAATAAGGAGTACAAGTTCCACGTAAAATCAGACATGGAATCTCTGGACCGTGAAGTCAACGCCAGGGGACACATAATCTTTGAGCCAACGGCCAGAAACACCGCCCCCGCAATTGCACTCGGCGTAAAATACTGTATGGATAAACTCGGTGCTACTGACGACGAAACCGTGTTTGTCTGCCCATCAGACCATGTTATTGCCCCGTCGGGGCGTTTTGTTGAGTATTTGAGGTCTGCCGAAAAGGCTGCCCTTGAGGGTTATATCGTAACATTTGGCATAAAGCCGACGCGCCCTGAGACCGGCTATGGATATATAAAAAGGGAGTTGCACCCCCTTACTTTGAGCGGCCTCACCGAAGAGATTTATCGCGTAGAGAAGTTTACCGAAAAACCTGACAACAAGACAGCGCTTGAGTATATCGGGGACGGCCAGCACTACTGGAACTCGGGTATGTTCATATTCAGGCCAAGCGTTATAGCAGAGGAATTCCGCCGTTATGCGCCTGAAATTGGCAGGATGTTCGATAAGAGTTACGAGGAGATGCTTGAGGGCTTTGCCTCGCTACCCAATATTTCCATTGATTATGCTGTCATGGAGAAGTCCAAAAATATTGCTACCATGCCGATGGACATCTACTGGAACGACATAGGCTCGTGGGATTCAATTTTTGAATTATTGGAAAAAGACCAGGGAGGCAATGCCACAACGGGCGATGTCGTATCCATTGACACAAAAGACACCATGGTGCTTGCCGACAAGAGATTGACCGTTACTATCGGCATTGAAGACTGCCTCGTCGTTGAGACGGATGATGTCGTCCTCGTATCGAAGCGGGGACACGCGCAGAAGGTAAAGAACATCGTATCCCTGTTAAAAGAACGGGGGCGGCATGAGGTAAACGAACACGTTACCACGTACAGGCCATGGGGAAGCTACACGCTCATGGGCAAGGGTGACCGTTACCAGATAAAACGTCTGATAGTGAATCCTCTTCAGTCACTCAGCCTGCAAATGCACATGCACAGGTCTGAGCACTGGGTTGTTGTCAGCGGCACGGCCAAAGTAACCGTTGGCGAAAAGGAACTTTATGTCCACGCAAACGAATCCATTTATGTGCCAAAGACCACTCCGCACAGGCTTGAAAACAAGGGGAAAATCCCACTTGAGGTCATAGAGGTTCAAAATGGCGAGTACCTTAACGAAGACGACATTATGAGATTCGAAGATATTTACGAAAGAGAGAGGTCTTAGCCCTTCTTTTCCGCATCACCGGGCTGAATTACAGGTGTTTTCACCCTGAAGAGCCTCGCCTGGGGCAGGGCGCTGTAGACCTCTTCAAACAACGACTTGTCGTATTTTCCTAACAAATACATCTGGTTTAGATTTGAATCAAAAAACACGCCGTTTACAACCATGATAGCATTAATGGATTTTCCTGAGGCGAACAATTCAAGATAAAGGCCATTGTTATGTTCGTATTCAACGCTCTTCACAGTATACCCGTTATCAACATAAACAGCCTTTCTAAGGGGTGTTGCGTTGTTTATTTTGCCGGCCTTCAAATCAACCTTTATTTCATAACAATCAAGCACATCGTCTTTTAGAGACTGGCAACTAAGCGGTTGTATCACAGGCGATTCGGCTGAGGTACGGAGCATATCAATGCCCCTCACGTTGTACATAGCCGGAAATTTTCCTATCATATCGCTTGTATAAAGTACGTATATATTGTCGTTTTTGACGTTGTCGAGGGGTTTGTCTTCCGCCCTGTCCCTGATAATATCGTCGGCGGTTACGGTTGAGCCATTGCCGGTGATAAAGCTCGTGATGTTATAAAGTTCAGGCTGGCTTGCAGAGGTGAGGGCGTGGGCGATGTAGAGGGTTTTTTCGGTATGTTGGGTACCGCCGTCGTGAAAGGTGGCAAAGCCGGTTATATCCTCAAGGGCGTATCCGAAGTCCCACCAGGTCAGAATGACGGGCTTTCCATGAAGTTTGGCCTTTATGTCCTGAAATGCCCTGTAGTAATCCACGTTAAGGGCTGGTTGGGGGATAAAGAAAAAAGCCGTCTGACTGATTATAGCAACAAAAAATACGATGACCGTTACGTAAACGACAGATTTCCTCGTGGTATCTTTGAGTTTACCGGTAAGGGATAGGGCGGTGGCGGTAATCAGATAGCCAAATCCTGCCCCGATAAAAGGCGCCAGATACATGGCAAACCTGTTTGCCCCGTGAAAGGCCGTCAAGCCGATTAAAAACATGGGGAGAATAGGAAAGGCCTTTTTAAAGTTCCAAATGATAAAAACAATAAAGCCGATAAGCCCTATGGCGCTTATCATCGGTTCCTTTATGACATAGGCGAGTACCTCAGCAACCGAGGAGTGTTGCAGCTCTGTTACCTGCGTAAGGGCGCTTGGTTTACCCCCCATGTCGGAGGTGAAGTAATTCTTTATTATAAAAGAGAAGGAATCTATCAGACCGGACAGCATGCTCGTCGCATAGGCTGACTTATAGACGAAGGCCGCGATAGCCGCGACGAAAACCAAAACCGCGATAGCCGCGTAAGCCGGTTTGACTTTTTTACCGCCAAACAAATAGGTGTAACCAAAAAAAAGAACCAAGGCCGCCACCGAGAAAACCGCGACATTAACCGAGAATGGAAACGAGCAATAAAGAAAAATCAGTGCTGAAAAAAACGTAGTTTTAAAACCCTTCTTCCCGATAACAAGATATACAACTAAAAAAGCGAGGTACATATATGTGAACTCACTGATGCCATACCACAGCTCCATGAGCATCATAGTTAAGCCGGCAAGGGCGCAGTATAGATATACTAATCGGCTGGGGCGCAGCTGTCCGCCGTGTTCATGGGTGAGCAGGATGAAAAAAGAGGCCAAAAAAGGAAAAAACAGGTTGAGAGAATCGGTATCCACCCTCGCCGCCGATGTCCGCACCAGATAAATAAAACTGAAAGTTCCCACAAGGCTGCCTAAGATGCCTGCTGGCAGTGAGCCTGCCCTGCCGAAATAAAGAATAAGCGGCACGATGAAAAAACCGGACAACACGGCGATAAGATAAACTCCGGCAATGTATAAATTATCGCCAAACATGCCTGATAGTTTAGCCAATAAAACACTTATTGCAGGGACGCGGGCGGGTTTAGAGGAATCTGTCGGGAAAAATCTAAGCTTGTCAGCGGTGCCCCCGTCAGTTGCGTAGTAAGTCCCGTTTTTGTATTCCCTTGCAAGGCGTACCCAGTAAAAGGCATCCACGGTGGTCATCATAGGCGTGCCGTCAACAAAATAACTGGCCGGATTTTGTTTCCATACACTGTACTCATGGAGCCTTACAAACACCGAAAGGCTGAGACAAATGGCGATAGAAATTATCACCGCCCTAAGGCCTGAACTCATCGGGGTGGCCAACATATCACTGAATTTACTGTTCATTGAACATTCAACCAATATCTCTGAGACTTATGAATACAACTCCCATATGAAGCTAACATATAGCAGTCGCGGGCAAAAAGTCAAGCGATGTGATTTTTTTTCTTGTGGTATTTTTTTTATCAATTAGTGTATTGTATACGCATGAAAGTGAAGTTTTGGGGGGTACGGGGTTCAATCCCGACGCCGGGCAAGGATACGGTACGCTATGGGGGGAACACGGCCTGCATAGAGCTTGACGCGGAGGATGGCACAATAGTCATCTTTGAATCCGGCACCGGCATACGAATGGTTGGCCAAAAGCTCGCGGGCATGTCGCCGGTGGAGGTACACCTGTTTCTTTCGCACACCCACTGGGACCACATTCATGGATTTCCATTTTTTATTCCGGCCTATATACCAAAGAATGTAATTAATATCTATGGCCCGCCTCATTTTGACAAAAGCCTACGCGAGATAATGGCCCAGCAGATGGTCTATTCATATTTCCCGGTAAACGCCGATGAGCTGCAGGCGCGCATCAACTATTTTGACCTCAAAGAGGAGACTGTCTCAATAGCTGGCCTGAAAGTCCGCTCCAAACTCGTCAACCACCCTGTAACGTGCTTTGCCTACAGGGTCACAGAGGGCAGTAAGAGCGTTGTTTACACAGGGGACAACGAGCCGTACTATAATTTTATGGCCAGCGCCGCGATGGATGAGGCCGAGACAGCCGAGATAGCTATGATTGTCCAGGAGCAAAACGATAGAAATGTCGAATTCGTAAGAGACTGTGACTTACTTATTGCCGACGCGCAATACAAACACTCTGAGTACCCGTCGAAAATCGGCTGGGGACACAGCTCCAACCTGCAGGTCGTTGACATGTCCATAAAGGCGAACGTAAAGCATCTTGTGATGTTCCACCACGAGCCTACCCGTACGGACGCTCAGATTGACGAGATTGTAGAAGAGACGAGGAAGTATTGCGAGGAAACAGGCCACACGGGGCTTAAAATAACAGCCGCTGCCGAAGGCGAAGAAATCGTAATCGTTTAATACTAAGTTGTAGACAAATGAGTAATTTCCCGAACATTAGACAAAAGAATCCTAATTGTCTAATGTTTTAGGATGCGATACGGATTATTTATGTCTAAAAATTTTGCTTCCGTTTTTACATCCTAAAGGGTCGCTAACAGTAATCCCTCCGCACGTACGCCCCGATTCTTGAAATCTATATTGTAAAATCTCAAGCCTCTCCCCAAATCTTTCTCGAATACTTAAAAAATGTGGATTATGGTGTGTAGAATTATTTAGATATTTTGAGCAATAAACACTTGTTGAAATTGGGAAAACGATAGCTGACACAACTAAATCAGTTAATTGTATTACCGCATGGTTATCGCTATGTACAAATAATGGTACTTCCAAAATGTGATGATATACATCGCCACTACGTTTATATTTTTGTGTGAAAATTGAATGAGGAACAATAGAGTTTCTTCCTTTGTCGCGACTGTCAGCTATAATCATGCCATTGGTGTTTTTATCTAATAAAAATGACTGGAACCAACTTGCTATCTTTTGAATTGAAGAGGTATAAACAGACCTTCCTACAAAAGGAAGCGCAATAGGCTTTATCCAAACACGACCTATAATATTTATTTCATACTTCTCTAATATTTTTATGATTTCATCGATAAAGTTTAAAGCATGTCTTCTTTACTTTTGATTTCCTTTAATAAGTTTCCTTACCTCACTCCCTTTAATTTCTTTTGTTATACAATCCAAATCACGAAGATTAGAAAAATCTTTTGGATAGAACCTTCTTTTTATTTCCAAAAAATCATAAGTTAGCGCGGAAACATATTGTTGCTCAATTATAATACCGCAAATAACGAGAACCGGCTGAATGGACGAATTAGCATCTGGTAAGGCACCAGTACAACCAGCTTCCTCAATATAGCAAAAATACAAATACCCCCCTAAACAACCAAAGCCACCGTTAGGTGGCTTCAGGATCTGCCGCCTGGGGTATCCCCCAGTTCGACGGTATAGATATTCTGGCTTTATCGTATAACAGAATATCTATGTTTGTCAAGCCCAAGCTCCGATATTGTCGTACCAAAGTAGAAATGTCCTATTCTTACCAAAATAGAAATGTCCTATT
>NZ_JBJUSG010000176.1:0-5873 GCF_046044395.1 Candidatus Magnetominusculus dajiuhuensis
CATTATGACATCTGCTACCCCCACTGTAAAGATGGGGTTTTCTTGACGCTTACACAGCAACTACGCCGGGGGTGGTTTCAAATATATTTTTTATTTGGTGGGCCAGTTGGGTTTGCCGCGTAGGGTCAGGGCCATATAACTCCGCCACAAGGGTGCTAAGCACCGGAGGGCCGGGCGGGATTTCGGCTACTTTCACGTTGGCACCGTAGTGTTTTGCAATCTCCTGAATCGGGCCGCGTATGCGCTTTGCGACGTCGTGGCTTTGTGCGCGGCGTCTGCCTTTTTCGACGAGGTTTATCTGGATGTCAGCCGTGTTTGGCTGCTGCCTGAGGTAGTAGTGCCTGACCAGTCCGTTAAAATTAAACGGAGCCGCCGTCCCGATATAAAGTTGAAAGTCCCTGACCTCGGCAACCGTTCTGACGTATTCGGCTATGGCTCGTGTTGCCCTTGCGGTTTCCTCAAGCGGCGTCCCCGCCGGCATATCTATGATTATTTGTATCTCGCTTTTGTTGTCAAATGGAAGCATTTTGACCATAACCAGTTTAAGCGGCAGGAGAAGCAGGGCAACTGCAAGAAGACCCGCAACCGTCATCAGCCCCGCAATCCTGTATCCCCTGTGCTGGATTAACGGTCTGAGCATTTTTTCGTAAAATGTCGTTATCGCCTTTCCCCCGGCTTCTTCAGCGTGGTCAGCGTGTTTGACGTTTCTTAAGACCTTAAAACTCATCCACGGCGTGACAACAAACGCGATTAAAATGGAAAAGATCATCGCCGCCGACGCCCCCACCGGTATGGGCCTCATATACGGCCCCATCAACCCGCTCACGAAGGCCATCGGCAACAGCGCCGCTATTACCGTAAACGTGGCCAGGATAGTTGGATTTCCAACCTCGTCAACCGCCATCACCGCCCTTTGTATGCTTGCCCCACCTGTCTTAAAATGCCGGTGAATATTCTCCACTACCACGATAGCGTCGTCAACGAGGATTCCTATGGAGAAGATAAGAGAAAACAACGTTACGCGGTTAAGCGTGTATCCATAGATGTAAGTTACCAAAAGCGTCAGGGCAAGGGTAACCGGCACCGCAACGGCAACGACGATGGATTCCTTCCAGCCCAGTGTCAGCGCGATAAGTATTATTACCGAGAACGTGGCTATCATCAGGTGGTCAAGGAGTTCGTTGGATTTTTCCTCAGCGGTCTCGCCGTAGTTTCTGGTTACGTTTATATCAATGTCTTTGGGGATTATCCAGCCCTTCATCTGTTCGGTTTTTGCAATAGCCCTATTAGCTATTGCGGTGGCATTGGAGCCGCTCTTTTTGGCCATTGAGATAGTGGCGGCAGTGTGTATGTCTGCGCCGGGCCTGTCGTTTGACGCGGCATTGCCCGTAAATACATAGTTGGCGGGGTCCTCGGGGCCGTCGGAGATTGTGGCAATGTTTTTTAAGTATATGGCAGAGGCGCCGCTTGTTCCAACAACGAGATTACCCACATCTTCCGCGTTTTTCAGGAATCCACCGGTGGCCACGAGGATTTCCTTGTTGTCTTTTTGAAATGAACCGGAAGGCATTTGCGTGTTTGACGTGTTGAACATGTCTATAATTGCAAGCGGTGAAATACCGTAGGCGCGGAGCTTGGCGGGGTCTATGGCCACCTTGAGCTGCCTTTTTTGGCCGCCTGTGATTGCTATCTCACAGATGTCGGGGTCTTTTTTCAGTTCATTGGCCATTTCCGCGGCTACTTGCCTTAGTTGGTAGCCATTATATTTTTCACCTGAAATCGTCAGCGTAAGGATTGGGACCTCGTCTATGGACTTTGGTTTTACGAGTGGTTTAGAGACACCGGGGGGGATGATGTCATAATTGGACATGAGTTTGTCGTAGAGTTTTACGAGGCTCCTCTCTGTATCCTCACCGACATGAAAACGCACGATTACCATACTCATACCGGGCCTTGTGATTGAGTATACATACTCTACGCCCTTGATTTCGTAAAGCAGGCCCTCCATCGGGCGGGTCACGCGCTCTTGCACCTCTTTGGCCGAGGCACCCGGGTACATGACCATAACATCATACATCGGGACGATGATTTGCGGCTCTTCCTCACGCGGGGTCACCATCACGGCAAATACGCCGAGAATCAGCGAGGCCACCACTATTAACGGCGTCAGCCTTGAGTTAATGAAGGCCCCGGCAATGCGCCCTGAGATGCCAATTTTCCCCACCCTAGTTTGAGCCTTGGTTATAACCGCTTATTTGGCCGCCGTCCACTGCCGTGCCACCGGTTATGACCACCTCGCCGTCTGTGACTCCGGAGAGGACTTCCAGTGTGACTCCAGAAGGGACTTGCAGTGTGACTGTTGCGGGGAATTTTCTTCCCGTGGTAATCAGCCTGTATGTTGCAACGCCGTTTTCGTCCACGACATAGACGCCGCGAAGCTGTCCTTTTTCCACAACCGCTGTCTCCGGCACGTTGAGGGTTTGGCGTGGGCTGCCCTTAATGGAGGCAACGGCATAGAGGCCGCTTTTCAGGCCGCTTTTGGGCACATCTTCCGCGATAGCTATTTTGACGGAGAATGTCCTCGTCGCGGGGTCAATGTACTGGCTCACCTCGGTAATCGTCCCCTTTGTCCTAAGCGCCGGGGTATCAAGTGAGATGTCAACCTGTGTGCCCTTCTTCACATCTGCCACAAGGCCCTCGTCAACATTGATGATTATGTTATAGGAAGAGGCGTCCTCAACCGTTATAAGCGGCACGCCGGGGGCCGCCATAGCGCCCGCGTCCACCATTTTTTTCCCTACTATGCCGTTAAATGGCGCGGTTATTGTCGTATAGCCCTGAAACACATGCGCCTCACTGAGGGCTGCCCGGGCACGCCGGTGTGCCGCCCCGGCCTGCGTATAGGAAAGGTCAGCAATCTTTCTCTTTGAATCTATCTCGTTGAACTCCTGTTTGGATATCGCCTTTTCCTCATAGAGGTTTTTGAATCTTTCGTAGGTCGTATTTGTAAGGAGCTTGTTCTCCTCTGCCATGTTAAGGGCTGCCTGTGCCTCCGCCACACCCGCTGCTGCCTGGGCTGACTTATTGGCGAACTCACCGGCTTCGATGCTAAGGAGCGTTTGGCCTGCCTTGACCCTGTCACCCTCTTTGACGGCAATTGACTTTATCTCGCCCATTAACTTTGAGGACAACACTGCGATGTTTTCGGCCTTTACCGTGCCGCTGATTTCATAAACGTCATTTACGGTGTTTTTTGTTATCTTAGCCGTCTTAACTCCCGTAATTGCGGGACGGGTTATCTCCTTTGTTCCGGGGTTTATCTTGTCGCCGCAGCCGTAAACAACGAGGGCCAGGCATATGAACGCAAACGTCTTAATAAGTGCACATGTCTTAAAATGCCTCATCAGTTCCTCCCTGAATTGTCAACCCCAAAAAACCTGAGAATCCTGCCGCCCGTGTATTCAAGCATAGCGGCCTCAATAAGGTACTGCCCCTCTGCCGCCGCGGCGTTGGCCCTTGCCTTATCGAGGGCTGTCTGCCCGTCTAACAGTGATACCATTGGGGCAAGGGAATTGGCGTATCTTTTTTCAATCAGCCTGACGCCCTCCTCCGCGGCACTAAGGGCATCGCGCGATAGCTCAAGCCTCCTTTGCGCCTCCTCTAATGACATGAGGACCTCGTAAACCTCATATGCGGCCTGTTGTTTAATCCCGCGCAGGAGCTGCCCCGCTTCCCCGGCCTCAAACCGTGCCTTTGCCAGCTTTGATTCTCTCATCAGGCCGTCAAACACGTTTAGTTTCATAAAAACCCCTATCTGATAGCTCTTGCCCTCGTCGCCAAAGGGATACCGGTGCTCGTTCAACTGATAATTGCCGCCAAGGGCTATTGTGGGAAGGTATTCGGCCTTCGCGGCCTCCACAGATTTCATGGCATTGTCATGGTTTTTCTCCATCGCGGCCACATCTGAGCGGCTCATGGCACCCTTCAGATACTCATCGGGTGTTGCCCGGGGGGCAAAAGCAATCTTCTCATCGGCGCTGTCATAGGACTGCTCTGAGCCTATCATCAGGCCAAGGGAGCGTTTCGCAAGGTTTAGGTTTTTCTCGGCGGTAACAAGGCGCATCTGAGCCTCTGACAGTGCCGTTTGTGCCTGCAGGACGTCAGAATATAGCCCCGCGCCTTTGTCAAGCCGCACCTTCGCTATGCGCATATGTTCTTTGGCGTCCTCAAGGCCTTTTTCTGCCGCTTGCTTAAGAACCTTTGCTGTTTTTACGCCTGTGTATGCCTTAAACACGTCGAGGACGGTCATCTCCTCAAGGCGTGTTTGCTGAAACCCCCTGCCCTCAGCGCGCACCTTCGCCATATCAATGGCTAAATATGCCTTCATGGAAAACACGGGCATTTCAAAATTAAAGCTGGTACGATAGTTGTTAATCGGGGCGGGGTCTTTCAAATCGGCCAAATCGGCGCTCGTAAAACGCCCCTGGTCAAGTTTGGACATGAAAAAATAGGTCGGGTTGTTAGTGTTGCTGTAGCCCTCCTGCACTTCAAGCCTCGGCAGCAGGCCACCCCATGCGATTGATACATCTTTCCCTACGGCCTCGGTTGCCCATCTTCCTGCCCTGACGCGCGGATTGTCCCTGAGGGCGGCCGCTATGGCCTCGTTCAGGGTTATAACGTTGGGGGTTGGAACGTTAGGGGTTGTATCGCTATGGGTTATAACATTGGACGGCTGTTCGTTGGATTGGCAATATGCGGGGCATACGTATGAGTTAAGAAATATGACAAGGAAAAGTGCAGCAACCGCCGCCCCCGACGATGCACATATGGTGTTTTGATTCAGCATTACCTGCTGTCAGTGTACTATATTTCACAACAATTTGTCAATGTGGTCGAGGGGGGTATTTCCTTATTTCGGAATAACCTAGCCCCGTTTCGCGTTTTTGATTTCGCGCACAAGGTCTGCAATTGTGTCAATCGGCCCTGAAAGCAGGGTGTGGTAACTGCCGACATCGCGCGGGCAGTGGGCGTCGCTTGCGTAGATGCGTGGCAGGTTGCGCTGTGTGGCAAGTTTCACGGCAAGGGCCTGTGCGGTTTGTGAGGTGTTTGAGCTGTCAACCTCAACGGCGTCAATATCAAGCTGGTAACAGTTATTGCCGCATTCCATGCTGAATCGAAATGGATGGGCGGCGATAACGGCGGCCTCACGCCTTCGAGCAATACCTATCAGTTCCTTAACAGGCATATTATAGCGCAGGCCATCAACCTTATCCAGCCCGTAAACAAGGAAATGCCCCTCAAGGCACGAGACCTCAATACCCGCCAGAAGGCGAAGCTGCCCGCCCGCCCACTGCTGCAGCTCGTCAATCTCCTGCCCTGACCAAATCGTATCATGGTCAGTAAACACAAGGACATCAATGCCCGCGTTTATGGCGGCCTCAATAGCCTCGTGCGGGGTGGTGGTGCTGCAAGGTGAAAACGGGTGGGTATGGACGTGCATATCCACTTTTAATAACCGGCTGTTCATTGATTGACTGTTCATTGATTTGTCAATGTCCCGTTTTCTTATTCCCAAACAGGGCGGGCTGCACATAGAGCGCATACTCGGCGCACCCCTGCACATATCTGCATCGTTTACAGACCTCTATATACTTATAGCACTGTCGTTTTGCGCAGAAGAGCTTATCTCTGTTTACAGCCATGCTGGTTTGATTATACCACAGTGAGGCCGGGCATGGCAGGGCTTTTTTTGATAAATTACGAAATTAATAAGATTCTGGAGATGGGTAGCGTCTCAGTTTTGGGGTCAACTACACCACGTCAGCAATTCTCGGTGAAGGTAAAATGATAGTGAGAATGCGTGTTTACAGAGA
>NZ_JBJUSG010000177.1:0-5812 GCF_046044395.1 Candidatus Magnetominusculus dajiuhuensis
CTTTAGGACATTTCTACTTTGGTAGAATAGGACATTTCTATTTTGGTATTACAGTAAATTTTTGTCCTGTATTCTCTGCAAAATCGCCTGATAAGATTATTTGCAAATTTGGGAGTATAGTTATACCACGTAAGGCTCGCTATCTCCTCACGTCGCATACCAGTAAAGTATGCCAACTTAAGCACGGGTTTTATTCTATTTTTAAATCATATGTGCATTAATAATCCTAAAAAAAGCAGTTGAAAATCACTAAGACTGGCTTATAGCCTTGTTTTACAAGGAAATTATGAGTCTGCGGAGCAGTACTTTTTGCCTACTTTTGGGTGAGTGGTTTTTGTTCATAAAAGCCTGATTTTCCTCATTATATTGAAGTGAACTGCTTTTTATAGGATAATAAGTGATTAGCGTATTTATGAAATATCTTAGTCTGTCATTCCGGCTTGTCCGGAATCTGTCTCAGCACATCCTCAAGCCAAATACGATTCCGGACAAGCCGGAATGACGACAAGAGAACGACGACAAGACAAGAAGGGTGATGACAATTTTTTATCGCGGAGTGAGATAAAATATATTATTGTAGGTATGATTTAGAAATGGAATTAGATACGCAGGAAGTACGCCAATCAGCAATCGGGTCACCTTTTACCGCTACCAATTGTTGTTGTGTACAGCTACCATTATGCCGCAGCCGGTGCCGCAGAACCGGCATACAGCCTTATCCCATTTCCATTATAAAGGACGACAGCGGCTTCCCCCTACCCTACTGCCAGACGCCGTCTATTGTACCCGCACACTCAGGACATTTTCCCTCTTTTATTATATTCCTTCTGATAGTAAAACCATATCTCTCTATCAGCAGCTCCTTACAAGAGGGGCAGTATGTGTTTTCACCATGTGACCCCGGTACGTTGCCCTCGTAGACATATTTAAGGCCGGCCTCAATTCCAATTCTATATGCCCTTCTGAGGGTATCCGCCGGTGTTGCCGACCTGTCAAGGATTTTATACGTTGGACGAAAACTTGTAACGTGCCAGGGGATTGAATAATCCACTGACCTGATAAATCCCGCTATCTCCCTCAGTATCGCGTCAGAGTCGTTCAGGCCGGGAATTATCAGGGTCGTTACCTCCACCCATACCCCGCGCCCTTTCATCAATATAATCGTGTCTTTGACCGGCTTTACACGGCCACCGCAGACCGTCTTATAAAACTCGTCATCTCCTTTTAAATCAATGTTGTTGGCGTCAAGATACGGGATTATCAGTCCGGCACTCTCAGCCGTCATGTAACCGTTGCTGACAAAGACATTCTCTATCCCCTTCTCCCTTGCCATGATTGCACAGTCAAGGGCATATTCCATGTATATCGTCGGTTCTGTGTATGTGTAAGATATACTTTTACAGCCGCCGCGGATTGCCCCTTGCACTACATGCGCCGGTGATACCTCATCGCCCTCAATTTCACTGAACTGCTGTGGATACTGGGAGATTGACGCGTTCTGGCAGTGTAGGCACGTAAAATTGCACCCCGCAGAGGCGATGGACAATGAATACGACCCGGGCAGGAAATGAAACAACGGTTTCTTCTCTATCGGGTCAATGTGCGACGCACAGAGCCGCCCGTAAAGCAGGCAATAGAGCGTGCCACCCCTGTTTTCCCTTACAGCGCACTTCCCGCGTTCGCCATCAGGTATCCTGCACCTGTGGGCGCACATCCTGCACAATACCACATCACTGTCCTTGAGTTTATCAAATAGAAGCGCTTCTTTCATTTTATATCTATAATATCCTGTAATATAATATTAATAGTCTCATCAGGCGTCCCAGCCGTATTCCCCTATGAGGGGGACAAATACGCACGGCACGTGATAACTCTTCCCTATTTTGGCACCGTCTTTCACCAATTTCAGCAGGGATTGAGCGTGCCTGTCTCCAACCGGCGCAACAAGTATCCCTCGCGGCGCAAGCTGTTCGATTACCGGCGCAGGTACATCAGGGGCAGCCGCCGTTATTATTATCTTATCAAACGGTGCCTCCTGCGGCCATCCAAACGTGCCGTCAGCAATCTTTACAGTGATATTGTTATATCCCAAACCGGCAAATCTTTTTCTGGCCTCCAACGCCAGAGATTCAACCCGCTCAACCGTGAAGACCCTTAAAACTATCCCCGACAATACCGCCGCCTGATACCCTGAGCCAGTTCCAATCTCCAGCACCTTGTCAGACCTGGACGGCTCAAGCAGTTCGGTCATCACACCCACCATATAGGGCTGCGAAATCGTCTGGTGCATCCCAATATCAAGCGCCATATCGGCATAGGCCCTGTCGCTGTTTGCCGGGCCGGCAAATATGTGGCGCGGCGTCTCACGCATCGCCTGCAGTACGTTAAAATCCCTGAGGCCACGGCGTATGAGCTGTGTGTTGACCATTTCCTCTCTTTTATCCTTATAGTTATCCATTATATATTCAAGTACTACTTTATAATTCTTTCCACTCATTTTTAATATTGTTCAGGGCGTCATAGTTCGTCAAATCAAGATGCAAAGGCGTTACAGAGATATACCCTGACTCAACCGCGAGGAAATCCGTCTTCTCGTCCTCCTCCCACGACGGGCTGCCCCCGCCTATCCAATAATGCTTCTTGCCCCACGGGTCATATGTCTCCTGAATCGAATTGCAGTACACACGTTTCCCCTGCTTTGTGAATTTAACACCTTCAATAAACCGCAGCTCCTTATTTGGCACGTTAACATTTAACAGCGTATCTCTGGGCAGGCCATTATCAAGGATATTCCTCGCTATCTTTTTGGCAAACTCCGCCGCCGTATCAAAGTAAAACCCGCCGTCTTCCCACAACATTGATATGGCAAACGATGGCACGCCAAGAATCGTACCCTCAATGGCGGCAGACACCGTGCCGGAATATGTTATGTCGTCGCCAAGGTTGCCACCCTTGTTAATGCCGGAGGCCACTAAATCAGGCGGACGTTTCAGGATTTTCCCAATCCCAAGCGTAACGCAATCAGTGGGGGTGCCGTTTATTGCATAGATATTTTCCTTTACCTCTGTCACTCTCAGCGGGCGGTGCATAGTAAGAGAATGGCTCGTTGCGCTCCTCTCCCTGTCGGGCGCTACTATTACCGCCTCAGCCACCCCCTTCATCGCCTCAAAGAGTGCCATCAGCCCCTCTGATAACACCCCGTCGTCGTTTGTCACAAGTATCAATGCCAATAGATTTTCCTCCCTACACAGGTATTATCCCCGACTGCCACAGTTGCCGTCAAGCCCTCGGATGGTGTTTGTCATACTCTTTTCTCACCTTTTCGGTTGATACGCGTGTGTATATCTGGGTAGTGGAGATGTCAACATGCCCCAGCATCTTTTGTATTGAGCGCAGGTCTGCCCCGCCCTCAAGTAAATGCGTGGCAAAGCAGTGTCTTAACGTGTGCGGGGAAAGCTCCACGCCCGCCATTTGCCCATACGCCTTTATTGTCTGCCAAAAGCGCTGCCTCGTCATCGGCTGCGCCCTGTTTGTCAGAAACAGATACGGAGAGTGTTTGTTGTTGAGAATCTCCGGTCTTAAGCCCTCCATGTATGCCTTAATACGCTGACGCGCCCTATCGTTTACCGGCACAAGACGCTCCTTTGAACCCTTTCCCATGACCTTGATAAATCCGGCGTCCATCTCAAGTTTATCTATCTCCACATTCACCAGCTCAGACACGCGAAGCCCGGAGGCGTACATCAACTCAAGCATCGCCACATCGCGCAGGACAAACTTCGTATCTACCCGCGTTGTAAGAATTGCCAACACGTCGTCAAACGTCAGGGCCTTCGGAAGGTGTTCCCACTTCTTTGGCAGACGCACGGTCTCAGACGGGTCATCCTCTCTGTGTCTCTCTATGAGCAGAAACTTGCAAAACGCCCTTGTTGATGAGATAAACCTGCAAATTGAACTGCCGGAGTAACCTTTATCCCTCAGATAGTCTATGTAGTTTATGATGTCCTCTCGCTGAAATTCCTTTTCATTTCCCTTATTTAAGTGTAGATAGTTAATGAACTGCTCTAAGTCTAGTCCATACGACTCGATGGTATTTTGGGAAAGCCCCCTTTCCACTTCCAGATAGGCCAGAAATTGCCCAAGTATCTCACTGCCCATTAATATACTCCTCAATGCCGGTTGATTTCTTTAGTTGATTATAAATCTCTTCCCCGATAGGCATCAGATTTACGGTATCTTCCCTATTATATTTTATTAGCGTATCCAGCGATGCGCGGTCTCCCCGTTTGTACATCTGCCAGAGTTTAACGGCGTCGTAGCCGTCCATTGCGGCGATGTCATCGTCGCGGTTTATTCCAAAACACTTCTCAAAATACTTAAAGCCTCCCTTTAAGCCTAACCTCTTTGACTCCAGACATATATCATAGTGCGGCATATCAATCCTGAGATACTGGTAACACCTCCTCAAAAACGGTATATCAAAGACTGCCCCGAAAAATGTTATCAGATACTTGTATGGCGACAGCGATTCCATCAGATTTTCCTGTGTTAAATCCCTGCCCCTGATCAAACACTTATAGTTTCTGCCGTCATACAATCCCACAACCGTAACATACCCGCCGTTGTCATACGGGCGGCCGTTGGTCTCTATATCAAGGCCTACGGCGTCGTCTCTGAATATCTCAAAGGCACGCCAGTGTTCCTTCCTGTCTACGTGTCTGGCAAAGAGCGAGGGATTATTCAGCACACTATCAAGCTTCCTGATGCGCTCATCTGCGCGGAGCTTCTTCTGTCTTGAGATAAATGGAATCGTCTCTGTGCCAAGAAAATCATCCCATGTGACAATGCCGCGGCGCCAGAGCCTCTTCTCGGTCTTTTCCCCTACGCCGTCCAATACTGAAAACGTGTTTCTTATCATAGCGGTTATTATACATTAATTATATACAGAAGTGTTATACGCTCAGGATTTCGAGGGTTTCGGGGGAGTAACGGCCTGTGTTGTCGTCGTAAACAAAGAACGGTGGGTCAAGTTTGAGCTGTGCCTTGCCTTCCTTTATTGCCTCTATGAGAAATATCTTTGCCTCTGATTTTTTGTTAGAATAAACGAAACGTATCCTTCGAGGCTCGAATTTATGTGCCCTGAGGGTTTCGATTACCTCGACAAACCTTGCTGTCTGATAAATGAATGAAAACCTACCCTTACCTCTTAATACATAAAACGCGGCTTTAATTAAATCATCCAGCGTAAGGTTAAGCTCGTGCCGGGCGGCGGCCTTTTCGTCGTCCGGGTTTAGTTCTCCGCTTTGGAGCCTTCTGTAGGGCGGGTTTGAGACGGCTAAATCAAAAGTATTGGATGAGATTATGTCATATATCTCTTTGATATCTAAGTTATGTATCTTTAGTCTTTCGGTTACGTTATTGAGCGCGGCGTTTTTGTTGGCGAGTTCATACAGGCAACTCTGGAGTTCTATCAAATGTACAAAGGCGGTTGGATATTTCTGGGCGAGCAGGATGCCGACGATACCGGAGCCTGCCCCTAAGTCAACGATGTGCCGGGGATTTTTGGGATTTACGAAATCTGCCAGCAAGAGGGCGTCAATAGAGAATCTGTACCCTTTCCGGCGCTGCAATATCCTGACATTTTTAATCGCGTCAAGCGATAATTCGATGTCTTGACCCGCGTTTTGGCTGTCACCGTCCATGACATAATTATAACACGCCTCTCATGGTAATTAGAGGCTTATACAGGGCAAACGTACTATATGCGTTTTGTTGTTATTTCAGAGCCAGACTAATTCAAAATATAGCATTC
>NZ_JBJUSG010000178.1:0-5733 GCF_046044395.1 Candidatus Magnetominusculus dajiuhuensis
TAGGGATGCCCTCGCAGGGAAATCAACGGGTGTAGTTATTTAGACGCTTACTTATATTTAACCTTATCCCCGGTAAATTATATAGTTACGTCAATATCGTTTGGCTTTTGAATAATATTCAAAAATATATAAGCCATCGCCTTAACGATACTGTGGCCAATGTGTCAAAGATGCAGTCATACGTTAATACTATCAAATACCATGCCCTGTAATGTAATTAGCGCATAATTCATTATAATCCCTAATAATCTGACATATTATGTCACTCTGTGACACAATATGTCAGCATACCGGCTAACCTTTGCCATGATATCACTTTTATACTGGCTGAATGATTAAATGAAGTTCAGCACATTTTATCTAAACACTGGAATCTCCGCTTTTTTCTTTCTGATCCCACATATCTTTAAGTCTTCTGATTTCAGCCTCTACCTCAAAAAAGCAATCAACAAGGTACGGTGCAAAATGACTTCCCGCTCCATTTCTGATTTCTTCAAATGCCCTATCAATAGGCCATGCCTCTTTGTATGGCCGCACTGAGGTGAGTGCGTCAAACACATCGGCAATGGCCACAATTGCCGCACTTTCAGGCGTCTCTTTTTCTTTGAAACCATTAGGATAGCCCGAACCATTCCATTTCTCGTGGTGACAGTGAGCTATATCCGTAGACATCTTAAACAAAGGGGTATCGCTTTCAGATAAGATACCGTGGCCGATTGTAGGATGTGTCATCATCGTTTTCCACTCATCAGGGTCAAGTTTAGACGGTTTTCTCAAAATATTACCGGGAATCCCAATTTTCCCTGTATCGTGCATTGGCGCCGCATACTTTATCTTCTCAAGCTCATCAGCATTCCAGCCGCGCGCCTTTGCTATTTCCACCGAATAAGACGCCATCCGCCATATATGCGCCCCTGTGTCAGTGTCATTGAAATGGCCGGCCTTTCCAAGCATAAACACAGATGCTTGCTGGCTCTCTATCAGCTCCTTTGTGCGCTTTATAATAGTCAGCTCACAAACCCGTTTTTGATTAGACAGCGCTAAATGAGCTGCCACTCTATGCAGCACAATAGACGGAGATACCGGCTTTGTAATGTAGTCAATGCCCCCAACATCAAATCCATGCGATTCATCCTCCGCGTCTACCATAGAAGTAACAAAAATAACGGGAATATAGGCTGTAGCGGTGTCAGCCTTCAGGCGGCGGCACGTCTCAAAGCCATCAACTCCTGGCATCATAAGGTCAAGCAGAATCATATCTGGTTTGTCCTTCGCGGCCTTATCCAGGGCATGTAAACCATCTGTGGCAAATGACAGTTTATACGAATCTTTCAGTATCTGCCGCAGTATCTGCCTGTTATTGGCCTCATCATCAACTATTAACACACTCCATTTAATTTCTGTCATTTTATCCCTCCTTTACAAGGGGCAGCTCCATGACAAACTGCGCCCCGCCCTCTATGTTTGAAACGGACATTTTCCCGTTCATTTTTCCCTCTATAATAGCTTTGGACATATATAGACCTATTCCTGTCCCTTCTTCCCCCTTAGTTGTTACATATGGTTCAAAGAGCTTTTCCATCACAGCAGGGTCTATGCCGCCGCCATTGTCGCTTATGGAAGCAACAACTTTATCGTTTACCTCTTTAATCTCCACAGTAATCAGCCCATCATCTGTAAGAAGCCCTTTTTTTCTTCTTGTATTTATAGCGTCACGGCTGTTGTTTATCAGATTCAGGATAACCTGTTTTAGTTCATTAGGGTAACCTATTGAATAGATACAACACTCTTTTGGAGTATTCATCTGCACGAAAATGGTGTCACTTTTTAACATCCCGGAAAAAAGAGCAACGACGTCGTAAAATTGCTTTGTTATGTCAAACGTGCATTTTTCGCTGGTCGGCTTCAGGAAGTTTCGAAAATCATCTACCGTCTGGGACATAAACTGAATCAGTTCCATGGTCTGCTTAACGAAGCCCTCAAGGTACTTCTTATCTACCTCTCCCGCATTAAACGCTTCCTTAACATCCTGCACCGTGAGGCCAATGGCATTCAACGGCTGTCTCCACTGATGAGATATAGCGCCAATCATCTCGCCCATAGAGGCCATCTTAGATTGCTGTATCAGCATCTGCTCTTCAACAAGGCGCTTGTTGACTTCCTCTTTAACCCTTTTTTCTAAAAATCGCTGGTATTTATATAGTTTTAGATGCGTTTCCACTCTGGCTAAAACCTTAATGCTTTGAAAGGGCTTTGAAATGAAATCCACACCCCCGCTTTCAAATGCCTCAAATCTCTCATCTATATCAGTTACGGAGCTGATAAAGATAACCGGAATATCGGCAGTTACAGGGTCAGCCTTTAGCCTCCTGCACGTCTCGTATCCATCCATTCCATGCATTAAAATATCGAGGAGTATTATATCAGGCGTCACCTTCTTTACTTTTTCCAACGCCATCACGCCGCCTGTGGCAAACGATAGTTTATAAATATTCTTCAATATTTGCCTGAAAAGCTGCCTGACAACGGGGTCATCGTCAACTATCAGCACTTTCATTTTATCTGTATCGTTCATCATATCTCTATCCTGAACTCAGCCCAGCCATCGGTGTTTTTTACAGAAAGAGTGCCGTTCATACTCCTTTCTATGATTAACTTTGAAATGTACAAACCGAGCCCAGTCCCCTTGGATTTATCTTTTGTAGTGAAATATGGGTCAAATATCTTATGAATATTCTCCTCACACACTCCGCCGCCATTGTCTGCAATGGTTATTACTGTTGTGTTAGTATCAGTGTCTCTATATACCCTTATATTAACTATGCCGTTAGTAATATGCCTCGCTTCAAACACATCCTGAACATTTGTCAATAGATTCAATAAGACCTGAGCAAACTCATTCGGATAAGCATTTATCCTCAATCCATCTTCAAACTCCTTGTTGAAGGTAAAACCTTTCAGTTTAAAATATCCTTCTACAATCATTACTGTGCTGTTTATCAAATCTTCTAAGTTAAACTCCTCCAGCTCATTATTAGCTATATAGTAGTTTCTGAAACCATTTATCGTGTTTGATAAACCAATCACCTCTGACATAATGGACGAAACACTCTTTTTCAGAAGATTCTCATCTAATTCATCGTGTAAATAGGTGTCTTGTATCTCCTGAGCAAAGAGGCCTATTGTGCATAGGGGTTGCCGCCAATGATGGGCAATATTAACCAACAGCTCACCCATCGCTACATGCCGGGACTGCTCATACATTTGTTGATCTTTTAATCTGTTTTTTTCGGTCTCATCTTTAACCGTTTCCCACAAAAACCGTAGTAAATTATATAATTTTAAATGTGTTTCTACTCTGGCTAACACCTCAAGGCTTTGAAAGGGTTTTGAAATGTAATCTACCCCTCCGCACTTAAACACTTCAACTATATGATCAATATCCGTTGCGGAGCTGATAAAGATAACCGGGATGTTGACAGTTGCAGTGACAGCCTTCAGTCTCCTGCATGTTTCGTATCCATTCATCCCAGGCATCATAATATCGAGAAGTATTATATCAGGCATCACCTTCTGTGCCTTTTCCAATGCCGTTACTCCGCCCGTGGCAAACGATATTTTATAAATATCTTTCAGTATTTGCCTTAATAGTTGCCTGACAACAGGATCATCGTCAACGATAAGCACTTTCATTTTATTTGTAGTCACTTTATGCCTCCAGGTCTATTCCTAAAGATAAAGACAATTTTAGTGTCTGCTCTTTTGCTCCGTCAAAGTCGAGGTCTTCTATGTATCTCTTTATTGATTCCTCCTGCTCTGCGGTTATAACCCCATGCAATTCATATAAGATTGGCTCGGCCTCATCCGGTTCTTCTGACTCACAAGATTCTATCAACCTTAGAATAAGTCCCTTTAATACCGAACTATCTAATTCTCTCTTATGATTAATTACAGCAGACTCCGGCACATGGATTTTGCTTATAGAGTCCACGACTTTCTTTAAAAGCTCTTTGAGCTGGCCCAATTGTGTCCTGGCGTTATCAAGATTTCTATCCTTTAGTGAATGTGACAGCTCTCTGGCAACTTTAAACACATGGACAATTGATAAATTCCCTGACACTCCATCTAAGGAATGTGATAGCCTGTATGCCCCATCTATGTCATTGCCTTCAATTAATGATAATAGTGTATCGGCCGCACTGCCGTATTTACGTGAAAACCCCATTAATGCCTTCTTATACGCATCGGCGTCTTTCCAAACACTAATGCCTTTTTTGACATCTATGCCGTCAATTAACGCAAATTCTCCGAATGCTACTGCCCCTTTCTCAACGATCAAATCAGTGTTCATCTCTCCAATACCACCTCTGACTGTAAGCTCAATAGTTGACAAAAGGTTCTCTATTTCAATAGGTTTTTCTACTACGGCATCTACTCCGTTCCTTATATATGACGCCTTTTCCTCCCTCATAACGCTTGCTGTCAGGGCGATAATCGTAATACGTCCGCCCAGGGAGGACTCAAGTTTACGGATTTGACGTGTAGCCTCTAAGCCGTCCATTACAGGCATTTGAACATCCATGAGAATAACATCAACCGGATTCGACTTAAAACATTCTACAGCCTCCAGCCCATTGCGGGCTATAATAACTGTGTGTCCATATTGTTGGAGACGAATATTTAACAGAAGAATATTTTCCTCTATATCCTCTACGACCAATATTCGAAATTTACGCCTTGGCCTTGCTAACAGGATATGTCTGTGCTGATCATAAATTTCTTCAGTGGAAAGGACATATTTCTTATCAGTTTTCTCCATGATAACGGTAAAGAAAAAAGTGCTTCCGACCCCAAGCTCACTCTCGACCCACATGCTGCCGCCCATGAGATTAACAAACTCCTTATTTATAGTCAGACCAAGCCCTGTTCCCCCGTACTCTCTGGTTGTGGAACTATCTGCCTGAGTAAATCTCTTAAATATAGTTTCTTTCCTGTCACGCGCAATCCCTATTCCGGTATCTTGTACTGAAAAAAGAAGATTCACCGTAGCCTCCTGGTTTTGCCCATCTATAACCTTCAGGCCAACATTAATCTCGCCCTTAAGTGTAAACTTCAGGGCATTGCCTATTAAATTGATCAATACCTGTCGAAGCCGGGTTGGATCTCCTTTTAACACGCTTGGCACCTCTGGCGATATATCGTATTTAATAAGTATTCCTTTTTTGGGGGCAGTTATAAGAAACATATCAATAGCGGATGCAACCACCGCGTTGATTGAGAAATCCACGGTTTCAAGCTCAAATTTACCGGATTCAATCTTCATAATATCAAGTATTCCATTGATTGTAGATAGCAAGGAGTTGGCTGAACTCTTTACTATTAAAAGATAATCCTTTTGCTTTTCGTCTAAAATTCTCTCCAGAACTATATCTGTCAGCCCTATTATGGCATTCATAGGGGTTCTGATTTCGTGGCTCATATTGGACAGAAAGTCACTCTTAGACTTGTTTGCCCTTTCAGCCTCTTCTTTTGCCCTATCGGCCTCTTCCTTGGCTATAACAACCACTTCCCTTGCTGTCTCGGCCTCTTCCTTGGCTATAACAACCTCTTCCATTGCCCTCGCAGCCACTTCTTTTGCTATCACAGCTTCTGCCTTTGCCCTATCAGCCTCTTCTTTGGCAATCAAAGCGGCTTCCTTAACCCTATCAGCCTCTTCTTTAGCAATCAAAGCGG
>NZ_JBJUSG010000179.1:0-5459 GCF_046044395.1 Candidatus Magnetominusculus dajiuhuensis
TAGGGATGCCCTCGCAGGGAAATCAACGGGTGTAGTTATTTAGACGCTTACATAATTAGTGCTTTATTAGAACAATAGTAATAATATAAAGCCAAGGATTTATTTATGTAAAATAATATGTAATAAGATATGTTAGCTAAAGTAAACGTTTGCTGTAAGCAGTATATCGTGAGGCATTCGTTAGCTTCTTATAATATATGAAGAATATCGCAGATCAACTATTGGTTGCCGACTCACTCCGCGACAAAAATTGTATCCACGACAAAAAATTATCTCAACTCTGCTTGCCTTGTCGTCATTCCGGCTTGTCTGGAATCTGTCTCTACACATTCTCCTTGTTTCTCTTTTCTATATCGGATTGGGGGTTAAAATGCGCCATCGACAAACCCGTATGTTTGATGGTAGGATATAGCCATGGAAACGCTTGAAAGAGATTTAGACTTAACAGAGATTATCAGCGGAGAGGAGATCATGGGACATAGTCCATTTGGTAAACATCAGGCTATTGTCGGCAATCTATACAATATCATACGCCGTCATATCAAGACGGCCGGTTCATTAGGAAGAGTTTATTTGTCCCCGCTGGATGTAATCTTTGAAGAAGGTGTAAACCGGCTTCAGCCCGATATATTGTTTGTCAGAAAGGAAAATATAGGCATTGTTCAGGACTGGATTCGGGGCGTACCGGACATGGTGTGTGAAATTATATCAATAGGGACTTACAAAAGGGATATGGTAGCGAAAAGGGCTATCTATGAAAAATACAGGGTGCCGGAGTATTGGATAGTCATACCAGAATTACAGTCAGTTGAGATTTTAACGATTGAAGGCGATAGATATAAGACACACTCCACAGCGGAGATTGAAGGTATGGTTACATCTAAGGTAATTGATGGCCTGCAAGTCAATGTCAAAGACGTTTTCGAGGACTGAACACATTATGGGAAGCCTTAAAAAACGCTATAATAATACTTATATTCCCGGACTGGCAGACCAGTCCTGTATTTACCTTCACCGAGAATTGCTGCCAATTAGCCCCCCGTATTGACGAACATAAAAAGAAGTTGTACAATGTAATTACATGGTATGACTAAAAAGGAGGCCGATTGTGATAAAAAAACTTACAAAGCATGGAAACAGCCTTGCCCTTGTAATTGACAAAGGTGTGCTTGATATTCTAAACATTGACGACAAGACACCTCTGAATATCTCAACTGATGGGAAGGTACTCATTGTTTCTCCCGTGAGAGACGAAGCCCGTCGTAAAAATTTTGAAGAAGCACTGGAAAAGACCAATAATAAATTCAGCAGGGCCTTGAGGAATCTGGCTCAGTGATATGGAGATCACTATATGATAATTATAATTATCATGAGTCTTTATAATTATAGATTTTTCGGGGACTGAACACATCATCAGCCATGTAGCAATCCAGATTTCAATACTTGCGGCTCTTTTTGCAAAGACACGGCTTTTTGTTCTATAATACCGGCGTGTGTTTCAGGGGCATATATAAGATATTATATAAGCCATCAATAAGCGCGGCATTGTTGTCGCTTGCAGTGTCGGTAATGGCCTCGTCGGCGTTGGCCTCTGGCGTGAGTTTCGAGATAGCCCTCAGCAAGACTACCCTGACAGTGGGCGAAGGCGCGCAGTTAAGTCTGGTATTTAATGGCGATAGAGGGGCACATCAGCCCCCTACCCCGCAGTTGGATGGTTTTTCGATTAACTACAATGGCTCGGCAACAAGGATGTCTATAATCAATGGCTCTGCGTCAAGCTCCGTCACCTATAATTATTTCATTGTACCAATGAAAACAGGTGATTTTAAGATTGGCCCGTTTACACACGACCACGACGGCAAGACATATACGTCGAATGAGATAACGGTCAGCGTTGTGGACAGCCCCGGCGCTGCCCCCGCCAACAATAATAATCCACCTCCACCGGCTGCCCAGGGACGGCATGAACCGTCCAAAGACGCTGCGAAGGGTATAAATGACAGGGTGTTTGTTACCCTTAAACCGTCAAAGACCACGGTCTATGCAAATGAAATCTTCACCGTCAGGGTAAAACTCTACGTCAGGGACATCAGCGTGCGCGAGGTGAGCTTTCCACAGTTGGGCGACAGCGGGTTTTCGGTAGGCAATTTCGATAAACCCGTCCAGGCAAGAGAGACCTTAAACGGGCAGATATACGACACGGTTGAGTTTACGACCACGGCCTTTGCGGCTTCGGCTTCAAACTCGCTGAAACTTGGTCCGGCCACGCTAAAGTGCAACATAATGGTCAGGGCAAACGTCGGCAACTTTCCGCACGGTGCGTTTGACGACGATTTCTTTAACAACTTCTTCAGCTCGGCCAGGGCGGAGGCCGTCGAGTTGAAATCCGAAGGCATGGCCATGAAGGTGCTGCCGCTGCCGGAGGAAGGCAAACCAAAAGGATATAAGGGCGCAATCGGCTCATTCGACCTATACGCCACCGCAGAGCCGCATGAGGTGAAAACAGGAGACCCCGTTACGCTGAAGATGACCGTCACCGGCAGGGGTAATTTCAACAGTGTCACAGCCCCGGACACAGCAGAGAGCAGCCCTGCCATCAAATACTATGAACCACAGGTAAAACAGAACAAGACGTCAAAGACCTTTGAGCAGGCCGTCATACCACAGGCCAATACGGTTCAGTCAATACCTGAGATAGTTTTTTCGTTTTTTGATCCTGATAAGAAGGCATATCAGACAATAAAAAAAGGACCGTTTCCAATAAAGGTGACCGGGGAGGCCACATCAGGCGGGGCAAAGATAATCGGTCCGGCGCAGGTGGCAGGGGAAAATAAGCCTGTGGAAAAAGAGATTCTCGGAAGAGACGTAGTGTTCGTGAAGGAAAGGCCGGGCGCGCTTGTCAGAATCTCTGACAGACAGATAGAACCCTATCGCAATCCCATATTTATAGTATTTCTGCTTGTACCGCCTGTGTTATACATAGGGGCGCTTATATACGCAAGGAGGCACCACCGCCTGCGCCGAGATGTAAAGTACGCAAGGGGCCTCAGGGCACCCAAAAAGGCAAAGCAGGGGTTAAGGGAAGCCGCTGCCTTCCTTGAAGCTGGAAAAGAGAAGGAGTTCTACGACGCCGTTCATAAGACCATATATGATTACCTGGGCGATAAACTTCACATGCCGCCTGGTGAGATAATGGGTGAGAAGATATTCAAACTGCTGGAGGACAAGGGCCTGCAGACTGGCACGCTGAAAGAGATATTCGAGGCGTGCGACATGACGCGATACGCCCGCGGCGGTCTGGGCGGACCCGAAATGCAGACGACATTCAAACGCCTTGAGGACTTTATTGACCAAATGCAACGTATTCGGTTATAGGATAAGTAATGGAGACTGATTTTAACAGATGAGCCTGACAAATAAATTATTCATGGCGGTGGTCGTGCTGTGCGCCCTCGCATTTCAGTCAATGCCGGCAATGCCGGTGGAGGCTTACCCGGCTGAGGACGCGTTTAAAAAGGCGGCGGCGTTTTACGTGGAAGGCAAGTACGACGAGGCCATAAGGGAATATTATAAGCCGATTCAGGAGGGCTATGAAAGCGGAAATCTGTACTATAATATGGGCAACTGTTTCTTAAAAAAGAACAACATTGGATATGCGATATTATATTATGAAAAGGCAAAGAGGCTGATACCCGCTGACGACGATTTAAAGGCAAATTACGAGTTTGCCGAATCTTTGATAAAGAATCGGCAAAGCGTCACATCAAGGCCGTGGTTAAACCGTCAGTTAGACAGGGTATATAACCAGTTTACGAATAACGCCCTTATGATATTAATATTGTTTTTTTATGTGATGATATTTGCGGTTCTCACAGCAGGAATATTTATTGACGAAAGAATAAGAAAAAAATACTCCACTGTTGCAATATCGGCAGCCACGGTATTATTGATAATCTCGTCATACGTATTGTATGAACGGGTGAGCGGTGTGCAGTCCGTGGTGTTGGCAGCAAAAGTGGAGGCCAGATACGAACCATTTGAGAAGGCGACGGTATTTTTCACCCTGTACGAAGGGATGAAAGTTGAAGTAATAGACACCGACGCACAGTGGTATAAGATAAAAAGGCCGGACGGCAAGGCGGGCTGGGCGCCGAAAAACGACATCGGCCTGATATGAAGGTATGGCGGCAAATAACAGGCATTGTTCAACCGTTAAGAGGGCAAATTGACAAATAGGGCGTCTTTTTGCTACGTTACACAATGATAGCTGAAACAACTCATACTGATGAATTGACTAATAACAACGCGGAGGGAATTGAGGAGATTGAGCGGGAAGATACCGGTTATCCCGAAACATCTTTTGACCCTGATAAGATAAGGGTTGACCATCAAAACACAAACCTTGGCTATCTTATTGAAAAGCTGCAAAATGATCAGATAAACCTGACGCCTGAATTAAAGAACTCAGTGGATTTATGGAGCCTGAAACAAAGGAGCCAGCTCATTGAGTCTCTGCTGTTGGGACTGCCCCTGCCCTTTTTTTATTTTTGTGCACAATCTAATAAATGGGTGGTTGTTGATGGATTGCAGATGTTATGGACATTAAACGATTTTATTATTAATAATGAATTTGAGCTATTCGGGCTTGAGTTCTTAACGAAATATAATGGCAAAAATTATGATAGCTTATCAAACGCTGACAAACGAAGGATAAGCGGCACAAAAATATACTTCAATTTAATAGAGAGGCCGTCACCTTCCTATGTCAAATTTCTTATTTTTAAACGGGTTAACACTGAACTAACCGCACAAGAAATCAGACACACGCTAAATCATGGGATTGCATCAGGACTTATAGAGGAATTGGCCGGGTTAGAGGAGTTTAAACAGGCCACAGATTACCTGATTAATTCAAAGCGCATGGAAGATAGGGAATTTGCTAACCGCTTCGTTGCATTTTATATCTTGGGTTACGATGTCAACTATAAGGGTGAGCTGGATAATTTCCTTAACGATGGGCTGGAGGCGTTGGCAAAGGCAACCGAAGATGAGCGTGCCAAAATAAAAGAGGCGTTTAGAAAAGCGATGGCACTCTCATATAAAATCTTTGGCAGCGACGCATTTAGAAAAAGACAACACATATATGATAAACGCGCCCCAATCTCCAAACCAGTATTCGACACAATCAGCATAAACTTAGCATGGCTTACCGATGACCAGCAAATGCTGTTGCATAACAAAAAAGGGAATTTACAAATGAGACTTATTGAGCTGTTCAATGACGATGTTTTTTATCAATCAGTAACTGTGGCAACGGGCAGGAAATCAAGCGTCCAAACCAGATTCGAACTCATTAAAAACATGCTTAACGAGTTGCTTGCAACATGATAACCTCACTTCATATAAAGGTAAGCGTCTAAATAACTACACCCGTTGATTTCCCTGCGAGGGCATCCCTA